>JBCCOH010000122.1:0-16997 GCA_039111275.1 Cyanobacteria bacterium P01_D01_bin.1
CGCAAACTCAATCTACACTTGCTGGAGAGGTTTATTCACAACTTTGATTTGGACGAGACTTTGATTAAATCTCACCCTAACTATCAAAGGCTATGTGACTATGGGATTCTAGTCTCCTAATTCTGTCCGGAGCATTGTTATAAGAAATTGACTTAAAAGTAATAAAGACATCGGTCAAGCAGCTAGTTGCTGTACTCAGACCAATGTCTTTATTTTTGAGAAATGACTTCTTTTGCTACTAGAGGCTGGTAGCGGGTGTGCCTTTTGCAGCTAATGTCTGTTCGATCTCTAGCAGACGAGCGACGCGGTCGTCGGTTGCCGGGTGGGTAGAAAAGAGACTACGCATCATCTGCTGAGGGATTGCGTTGATAATCAGTAGCGGCTCGAAGGCAGGGTTAGCGTCCATTGGCATTCGCTGAGCGCTGGCTTCTAGGCGTCTAAGGGCGGAGGCCAGAGCGCGAGGATTGCCTGTGAGCTGTGCGGCTCCAGCATCGGCGGCGTATTCGCGGGTGCGAGAAATGCCCATCTGGATGACAGTAGCTGCTAGGGGCGCTAGGAAGATAGTCGCGATCAGTGCGATGGGATTTGCGCCATTACCTTCTCGGTTGCGACCACCGCCAAAGAACATGCTGTATTGCAGCATCTGAGCGAGGAACGCGATCGCCCCGCCAATCGTCGCCGCCACTGCCTGAGTCAGCGTATCGCGGTTAATAATATGAGTTAGCTCATGGGCTATCACACCCTCTAGTTCCTCAGTTGAAAGCGCCCTGACGATGCCTTCGGTCACAGCGACTGCTGCGTGCTCTGGGTCGCGGCCAGTTGCAAAGGCATTGGCCGCTGCGCCAGGCACTAGGTACACACCAGGCATAGGAATATCAGCTTTGGCAGCCAAGCGCTCAACCATGCTGTAAACTTCCGGCATCTGCGCCCGGGTAACCGGCTGCGCCTTATAGGCCCTCAGCGCAATCTGATCGGAGTAAAACCATGACCCGAAGTTGGTGACAGCAGCTACGACCAGACCCAGAATTGCGCCAGTGCCGCCGTAGAGAACATAGCCAACCACAACGAGCAAACCTGACAATAGACTCAGTAGTGCAACCGTCTTAAGCTGACCTTTCTCCATAGCCCTGCTTCCTCTTAATTTCTTGTAGTTTCTTACAGTCTCTAACCGTAGCTAGTCTGACCGTAGCCAGTCTAAATATCTGTCATTCTAGAACACGCTACAGAGGGTAAGTCTTCTACCCTAGGGAAGGAAACCGAAACGGCTGTAGGAACAACTCATGAACGTTACTGATAAGCAGGCTGACACAGGCATCAGCAAGCGCTTTCCAAAAAATAGCTTCCACAGAAGAGGAATAACTGTTGTACTTCTGACGCTTTTTGGTGTGAGCCTATCGTTGCCCGTACTGGCACATCAGTCGCGTCAAAATGTTCGAGAGAGGATTAGTACAAACCTTTTGGAAAGTGATGCTCTAGCGATCCATTCACCAAAGAACTCACCCAAGCTAGATCGACTCTCTTCTGTAGATTCTTCAAACACTGATTCTTCAAACACTGATTTTGGTAGAAGCATTGACCAGTTCATCGCGGCAGAGACCAGTCACCTTAGCCACGCAGAACAGCAGGCGCTACAGGCTTTGATTCAGCTGCAACTTGAAGACGACACGCTGGCAGCACTCTCTAGTCTGTCTGATTCTGACTTTCAAGCACAGCTAAAAAGCGACCAAAAATTCAGTAAGCTACCTGCCGATATTGCCTCGCTTAAGTTTTCGCCTGCCGTTTTCGCGGCCGCTCGTCTAGCCGGACATATGCGCAATATCGGTAAAGCAGCGCTTCTAGGCAACGTGGTTGGAGCTATTCGCGCGGCCGAGTTCGACTTTCCTGCCATGTTCTCTGCTCTATCCTCGGGCGATACCGAGGAATTCAGCGGTCTGCTCTCCGAAGCTCTGCCGCGTCACAATACCTTCGTCGAAGCCATTAGCACAGGCGCAACCTTTGCCTGCAATACTGCCACGATCGACCTGACACCTAATGTGTGCTCGCGCTTCTCTAGCTTCATGCGCGGGACTATTGCAAGACATCAGCAGTCTTCTAAACGTTAGTTTTTGTATATTTGATAACTTAAATTAAAATATTTGGTATAAACGGTGACACTTTGAGGTTGATACGGGGATAATAGCGATACGCGCTTTTATTTTGTTCGTCATCATAGGGAACCGAAAGACTATGGCTGCTGTTATACCTGTTGCTGAACTGCTAGAGCCCTTGCCGCTTGAAACACTGTATGAAGGCGATCGCGGTCCAGCTGTTATCCAGCTACAGACTCGGCTATCTGAGCTAAACTTCTACGCCAGTGAGATTACTTCACTATTTGACGCCGCGACAAAGCAAGCAGTCTATGACTTTCAGGCTGAGTATGGCGTCACCGAAGAAGCCGGTTTCTTTGGACCCAAGACCTGGTACGCGCTGACCTTTTGGAGCAAAGAAACTGAGCTGCCGAATGCTTTAGCACTGAACTCCACGCTAAGAAATCTCAGATTCTCTGCGATCAAGCAGCGGCTAAGACAGCTTGTGGATACAGCCAGCATGCAGCCTCAGCCTTTACTCATGAGCACCGAGCCAAAGGCAGAAGTTGAATCGGGTAAGCTCCTTTTCTGGCCATTTGCGAACAAGCGTGAAGGTGTGTTCTAAGCATCGACTCACGCTAAGTCTATTCAGAAGGTCTATTCAGACGATTTATTTGAAGCGTTACTATCTGAGTACTGAATCAAAACGGGCGGCGTTGCTGATGGCATAGCCGCTTTTTTTTGGCTTTATGTGCTCAACGAAGACGAAAACCGAGGGCTAAGCTTAGTCGTAGCCCGGCCAGCTTGTTGCTTCCTACGCGCGCTCTTTCTCTTGCATTGCTGCCTTCGAGCTGTCTTCTACCTCCGGCGCCTGCAAAGGCTCAGTCTCTTCTAGTGATTGCGAACCGCCAATTGTCTCTTTAATCTCGGCCTGTAGTCTTTCTAGCGTGGAGTCAGCCTTAGCCTGTGAGAGGATCGTTTGCATGACTGTGTTGACCCCTTGCGGTCCCCAGGTACAGCCCTGCTGTAAGTAGACTTTAGCAGCCTGCCCAACTGCATAAGTCCCGTATCCCGCCGCGCCCGCCTGAGCAGTCATTGCCCCCGCATAGGCGCTTAGCCCAGAGAAACTCTCGAATGCACTCCAAATAGCCGCGCCGCTTTTGCCAAATCCCAACATTAGGCTAGTGCCAAATTCACTCAGCAGCAGTGTACCAGAGCTCCCGATAATCGATTGCCACAGCCTAGTCGCCTCAAACCGAGTCATGGGAAAGCCATAGAGTTGGGAGAGCGCACGAATCATCACCATGTCGGAGCCAATACCGCCAAGTAGGTCGAGTAAGGCAATGGGATTAAAGGCAACTGCGATCGCCTTATACTTTGCATACTTCCAGATCAACTCATCAGCTCTCGTCTGATTCAGCTCAGCCGTCGCCTTTGATAAATCATCTTCAACAATACCTGCCTGTCGAAGGGCATTAAGCGCAATCAAAGTCGGCCCTTCTTCTACAACAATCTCCAGCAGCCGCTGCTCTAGCGGCTCTATCTGCGCTCTGGGATTCTCCCACTCTTCAGTAATTCGACCGTCCGGCCATTCTACCCGTACCTGAATCGGCGCAGGCGCAGCAGAAACCATTACAATATCGTCAACTAACCGCGCTCCCTGTGGCAGGTTAGCTTTCTCTTCTGCTTTTTGCCACAGCGTTTGCAGATTGTCAGCGACAGTTGTTCTATCTGTATCGGGATAGAGATCGACTTTGTTAAAAACTAATAGCAATGGCTTGCGGGTCGCGTAGAGTTCTTGTAACGCTAAATATTCAGTCTTTGTAACATCTCCTGAAACTACGAATAAGATTAGGTCTGCCTGCTGTGCGATATCTCTTGCCATCTCGCTCCGAGACTGCCCTTCGATCTCGTCTAGTCCAGGCGTATCGATCAGCTCCAGCTTCAATGGCTCTTTCTTTGGTCGAGACTGAGAGAATTCACTCTCTTTTGGTACCCAGTAGATAGAACGCGGCCATTGCGTGACTCCATTTAAAGGACCAGTTTCTAGAATCTTTTCACCAATCAGAGCATTGATCACCGCTGATTTTCCACGGCTGACGAGTCCAAAAACTGCAACCTTCAGCAATGAACTATCGAGTTTATTCATTAGCGCAGTTAGCTGATCGATTCCGCTCTTGACCGCTGCTTGTCGGCTCAGCTCTTGTTCGGTAAGCTGAGTCATTTTGAGCTGTGGAATGTAGCGGTCTATTGCCTGTCGCAGACTGGTGCGGGCCTGCTCGACTAGCGGATTATGGAGTGGCTCTGTTTTAGCTGAGGGCATGGAGCATGCGAAGAAAGAGGCAGGGGTGGCGTAGCGACGGGGTAGACTCGGCAACCTACGCTAAACAAGCGTGCTGTATCCCACCAGCTTACTCTAGAAATCTACGACAGCTAGCAATGCTCCGCCGACAATTAGTAAACAAGCGAGCAACAGTGTCCAGCTAGCGTCGGCTAGACCAGAGGCAATTAGCAACAAAGTAGACACCAAAGGGGTCAAATAAGAGAGAATTCCTAGAACTTTGATATTGCCGTGTTTGACGCCGTAGTCCCATGTGAAAAAGGCCAGTCCAACTGGACCAAGTCCTAAACAGAGGATAGCGAGCCATTCTTTGCCGATGGGAATGACGGTTGATTCGAACAGAAAATGGCAAAGCCATGCCAGAAAGGCTGTCGCCCCACAAAAGCCGCCGACTGCGTTATTTAGAACGGTAGCGAATCGCCTAGAAAGGATTGAATAGCTAGACCAGACCAGTGCGCATAGTAAAGCGGATAAATAGCCTGTATGGTAGCCCACATTAATATTGCTGTAATACCTATCAGAGCCAGCTTTCGCTGCTGCTCTCGTCGTTGGCGCATCGATGGCATCTTGAACCTGCTTCAAAAGTTGATCTTAAAAGAGGAAGCGACTAGTGTAAATGGTGGCGAGCTATACCCCTTCGATTGCCAAAATAACTGCACACAAATAACTGCACAGACGCTGGCGAATATATGAAAACATTCACGCTCAACGATGGCATAACGATGCCTGCCTTTGGTCTTGGTACCTGGAAATCGCCAAAGGGAGAGGTAAAACAAGCTGTCGAGGAAGCCCTAAAAGTAGGCTACACGCACATTGATGCCGCCTGGATCTACCAAAATGAGCATGAGGTAGGGGCAGGTATCGGGGCCGCTATGGATGCAGGCGCGATCGCCCGCGACTCTCTTTTTGTCACCTCGAAGCTGTGGAATGCCTTCCACCAGCCTGACGACGTGGAAAAAGGCTGTAGAGAAAGCCTAAAAGCGCTGGCTATTGACTATCTCGATCTTTACCTCATGCACTGGCCAGTAGCCTTTAGGCCAGATAGATCTAGCCACAATAGCGCCGAAGATTTTTACTCGCTGAGCGAACTGCCGCTGTCGAGGACGTTTGAGGCAATGGTGCAGCTGCGTGAGCAAGGGTTAGTCAAAAGTGTTGGGGTCTCGAACTTTTCTATCTCGAAGCTAGAGCAACTGATAGCAGAAACTGGCGTAGTGCCTGCTGTGAATCAGGTCGAACTACATCCCTACAACCCGCAGAACGACCTACTACAATACTGCCGTAGCAAAGGTATTCGGCTGACGGCCTATTCACCCCTCGGATCAGGCGATCGCCCTGCGAGTATGAAGGCAAAAGACGAACCGCCTCTATTGGAGAATAGAGAAGTTAAGACGATCGCGGCCCAAGAGACGCTCTCTCCGGCTCAGCTACTGATCGCTTGGGGCCTTGATCGCGACACTGTTGTCATTCCAAAATCTACCAACGCCCAGCGCATCTCTGAAAACTTGGCTGCCGCTGGTCATACGCTTTCTGCTGAAGCGAGAGCTGCTTTGAACGATATCAGCATTCGATATCGGTACGTCAGTGTGGACAGCTGGTTTATCCCTGGGGTCACGTACGAAGGCGAAGATTTCTGGTCTTAGCTGACTAGGCAATTTTTGTATTTGTAGTTACAAAATCTTCTGTAGCTGGCTGTTTTACTGAGCCTGGAGTACTGGTTGCTTGCTTGTCATAAGAAGTGGGTAGCCCATCGTGATGGCAAGTTGATATGGTTGGAACGTCGGCAAAGGCAGGGACTGAGGGACTAGTCGAGAAGGCGCAGTCCCTGGGAATCAAGTTCTTTTTGGTTTCCTACACTGACCTACTTGGTGGAACGCGAGCAAAGCTAGTGCCTGCAGCCAAGATTGCTTCGGTGGAAGCGGACGGCGCTTTTTTCTCTTCTTTTGCGTCTAATCTAGGGCTAGGACCCGACGCAGCGGAGATCGCGGCGATTCCTGATGTCAGCTCCCTGATTCAACTGCCCTGGGAGCCAACAGTCGGCTGGGTAGCTAGCGATGTTTATTTTGAGGGCAAGCCTTTTCCGGCTGCGCCTCGGATGATCCTAAACCGGGTGATTGACCAGTGCGAACAGATGGGCTACACCTACAAAGCAGGCGTAGAAGCTGAGTTTTTCTTACTAAAGAAGACAGCAAGTGGGTATGTGATCGCCGATGAAAGAGACACAGCCGAGCGCCCTTGCTACGACCAAATCAACCTGATGCGACAGTTCGATCTAATCTCTACTATTGTGGAGTACATGGAAGCGCTCGGCTGGGAGCCTTATCAGTGCGACCACGAAGATGCTAACGGTCAGTTTGAGCTGAACTGGGGCTACAGCGACGCCAAGACCACGTGCGATCGCCACGTATTTTTCAAGTATATGGTTAAGACCCTAGCCGAACAGCGGGGCCTGACAGCTACTTTTATGCCCAAGCCTTTTAGCGATATCACGGGCAGCGGCGGCCATGTTCACAGTAGTCTTTGGCAGGGCGACACTAACAGTTTTGAGAAAGATGCCGATGCAGGCGGTCTCTCTTCTGTTGGCTATCACTTTCTAGGCGGCGTACTTAATCATGCCAAAGGACTCACCGCTTTGTTTGCCCCGACGGTCAACTCGTACCGCCGACTGGGGGCTAGCGCGACTACCTCGGGCAGCACCTGGACGCCTCGCTATATTTCCTACGGCGGCAACAACCGATCTCATATGCTACGAATTCCTGAGACAGGTCGATTTGAATGCCGTTTGGTCGATGGATCGGCGACTATGTATCTGGCACTAGCCGGACTGCTGGCGGCTGGTCTAGATGGCATCAAGAACGAGACTGCGGCGGGCGATCGCATTGATGAAAATATGTTCACCAGGGGCGCAGAATTTCCAAACCTGGAGACTTTGCCCACGAATCTATTTGAAGCGCTCAGCGCGCTGAAGCAAAACGAACTGCTGATGAACACAATGGGCGAACTGGGCGCTCAGACCTTCTTTGAATTCAAGGAAAAAGAATGGGGTGAGTTCTGTTCTAGAGTCACCGACTGGGAGCTAGACCAGTATGTCGATATCTGATCATAACCACTCACAGCTACGGCCAGTGCCAAACTTGCTAGCATCAAGGTAGAGACTATCCTCTACCTGTTCTTGCGCTCTTTATTGGAGCCGTTCTTGTCATGCCGCCCTCTCCCATTCCCTCTATTCTGACGCCTGCTTTGATCTCTCGGCAGCGCGAGATCGCCGAGGTCTTTCTCAAGAATGGCTGGGACTACATGCGGCGCTTGCTCACTGGCAATGCTGAAGATGAGCCAGAGCTACCGCCGCCAGCCGTACTGCGCAATATCTTAACCGAGCTAGGCCCGGTCTACGTAAAGCTAGGTCAGCTGCTAAGCACTCGCCCTGATTTGCTATCGCCTTCTTATATTCAGGCGCTAAGCGATCTCCAGTCGACGGTGCCAGCGGTGTCTGCTGACGAGATTCAGGTGTTTATCCGGCAGAATATGCTGCGATCGCCAGAAGAGGTGTTTGCCAATATTGACTATGTGGCGATCGCAGCGGGCTCTATTGGTCAGACCCACCGCGCCGTCTTGCAAAATGGCCAACCCGTCGCTGTCAAAGTGCAGCGTCCTGGCATTATCAAGCAGGTTGATCGAGATATGGCCTTGATCAAAGATATTGCCAAACTGGTCTCTACCACCCAGTTTGGCCAGCGCTACAACATTACCCAGCTCGCTGACGAATTCAAAGCTGCCCTTACCGCCGAGCTAGATTTTACGACCGAAGCTCGCTATACCGACGAGCTGCGACAGGACCTGCTAGATAGTCGCTGGGTCGATTCTGAGCAGCTGAGCGTTCCCAAAATTTTGTGGCCGTTGACCAATTCCAAGATTCTTGTAATGGAATGGTTAGACGGTGTGCCGCTGCTACAGGCAACTGCTTTTCCTAGGCAAACTGCCAAGCCAGCAGCCCAACCAGAAACTAGAAAGAGCGGACCGCTAGAGATTGTTACTCATCCCCCTCAAAGTACCTTTCCTGCCCCTTTCCAGGATATCTTTTCAGGGCCTTTTTCGACGGACAAATCGAATGCAGAAACGGAGAAAGGAAAAAGAAGCGAAATTACGACATTGTTGTTTCGTGCTTTTCTTTCCCAATATTTTGTAACAGGCTTCTTTCACGCAGATCCGCACCCCGGTAATCTGTTCTATCTAAGTGATGGGAGAGTCGCCATCTTAGACTGTGGCATGATGGGCCGACTAGACCCGAAGACCCGCGCTACTCTCACAGAGCTGGTGCTGGCCATTGTCAGCTCCGATGCTCAGCGCTGTGCTCAGCTCACTCTACAGCTCACAGAACCGCTCAAGCCTGTCGATTTGGTCCGCCTAGAGAGCGACTACAGCCGACTTCTCGGCCGCTACTATGGTCTCGATCTCAGCCGATTTAATACGGCTGAAGCCTTTGGCGCAGTCATCGAAACTGGCATTCGCAATCATCTGCGCTGGCCTGCCAACATCGGCCTATTTACCAAGTCTCTAGCCAATTTAGAAGGTGTAGCCAGACAGTTCGATCCCTCTATCAATCTACTCACTGAGATTAAACCGCTGATGGTGGATCTGTTTCAGCAGCAGCTAATCGGCACAGATCCGCTACAGCTATTTTTGCGTACTGGATTAGAGTTTCGGAACCTTTCGATGTCCGCGCCTAGGCAGGTTGGCTTTTTGCTCGATCGGCTCAGTGATGAAACGCTGCGGTGGAATGTGCAGATTCAGGGACTATCGTCTATGCAGCGCAGCTTGGAAAAAGCCGCTAATCGGCGGGCGTTTAGTACGGTTGTTGCCGCGTTGATTATTGGAGCGGCGATTGTCTCTACCAATCAGCAGACTGAGCAGTTGCAGTGGTTGAGCGTTTTATTGTTTGCTTCGGCGTCTTTTTTGGGCCTGTGGCTACTGGGCAGTATTTTGCGCTCAGGTCGTTGGCAATAGCGAAGATAACGGTATGCTGATTAGACGATATTTCAGTTTATTCTGGGTTTATTCTGGGCGACGTGGCAGTTCTAATTTTTGACTTTGACGGCACTATCGCCGATACGCTAGATACCATCGTGCGTATTACTAACCGGATTGCTCCGGAGTACGGCTACTCACCAACAACGCCCGAAAAGCTGCGCTACTACCAGTCATTGAGCACCAAAGAAATGCTCAAACAGTCAGAGATTCCGCTGTTTCGCCTGCCGTTTTTGTTGCGCCAGGTACGACGAGAGATGGGTGTGGAGCTAGATAGCGTGTCAGTAGCTAGCGATCTGGTGCCGACACTTCGAGATTTGGACGACAGCGGTCATCGGCTGATGATTATGAGCTCCAACTCTAAGCGGAATATTCTGCGCTTTCTACGGCGTCAGGGCATTGCCGATCTGTTTAGCTCAGTTGAGGGCGGCGTTGGTCTGCTGAGCAAGTCCAGGGCACTAAAGCGAATTATCCGGCAGGAGGCGTTCGACTTTTCTCAGGTCATCTATGTGGGTGATGAGACTAGGGATATCGATGCGTCGAAGCAGGTTGGCGTCCTGATCGCGGCAGTGACCTGGGGGTTTAGCGCTAGAGAGGCGCTAGCAGCGCAGTCACCTGCCTTTTTGATTGACCATCCGCGTCAGCTGTTAGGAGCAGCGCAGACGTTGGTAAATCCTAGCTGGGTGCGAAAGGACTATCGGATGCGATCGCCAACAACTCCATCGCCCGCAACTCCATCACCAACAACTTCTAAACCGGGTCCCAGGCCGGGTGGGAGAGGAGCGAGTCCATCATCCTGACGCCACGCAGCTGGTTGGACAAAGGCAGATGACCGACCGGCGCCGAAAGGTCCCAAACAAACTCAGTCGGGTAGCGAGTCCAGGCTCCATCTACCGACTTCCAAACTAGCTGAGTCCACAGTCGCTCCCAGTCTTTACCTAAGCGTATCCACAGCTCACGCTGCTTGCTCCAGCCAAAGCGGTCCTCGGAATAGAGCCGCCATAGCGTATCGATTGTCTGCAAGTCAGTGGCTGGTAGCTGGTTGACTTCGGTGAAGTAAATCCATTTTCTGGCGATCGCTCTTTCGCCTGCTAGTTCACAGAGCTTTTGCATTGTCAGCTTATCGGCGCTCTGATAATCCTGCTGGATCAAGAGGGTTTGAAGCTCACTGTAGTCGATGCCTAGAGCAGACTGAGGCTTCAGCAAGCCGTCGGGCCAGTACTGATGAATGATGCTTTGAGCGAGGTCTAAACTGCTGGCGCAGATTCGCTGATAGGTACTGCCATGGACGGCAGTTGGCATGTTTTTCTGTTCGATGAGTTCGGTTTTTAGAAAATCGACCAAGATGCGATCGCCCACAGCATCCAACTGAGATAGCTCGTATATAGCCTGTAGCTGTTTTTTCAGGGAATCTGATGTGAGTGCGACTGTGAGAGTATCTATCTCGGTAGCGTTTGAAGACATGCGTTAGACGAAGATCAAAGACAGCCCCAGTGGAGAGTTGTCCATGTGGTGACAGCCAATTAGTATCGGCTTGTCCAATAATAGCGCTTAGCTTGCTAGAGTCTACAGCAAAGTCGAAGATACACTAGCTCATTCAAGGGCTGATTTAGTCGACTTTTTGCATGGGAGTGTGCCCGTTCTCGAAGGCATAGCGGATAAGCTGAGAACGATTTTCTAGATGTAGTTTGCCGAGGATGCTGCTGAGGTGAGTTTGGACAGTGCGCGGGCTAATGAATAGGCGATCGCCTATCTTCTTGTTGGTGTAGCCTTTAATGACTTCCCAAAACACTTTCTCTTCAGCCGGGGTAAGCGGTAGCGGTGGCTGTTCGACAGTGGATTCAAGAACAGTCTTGTTTTGGACAAGACTGATTTGAGAGCTAATCCGGCTTGCTCTAGCTAGCTGTGACTCTATCTTCGCAATGAGTTCTTTAGGATGAAATGGTTTGACTAGATAGTCGTCGGCCCCAAGGCTGTGACCTTGAATGCGATCTTCTAGATCACAGCGAGCAGACAAGAAGATGAACGGAAGCAGCTGACCCGACTCTGAGTCTCTAACCTTGGCACACAGTTCAAAGCCGTCCATCCTAGGCATGACCACATCGGAGACAATTAGATCTGGCGTATTTTGACTAAAGCTGTCAAATCCCTCTAGACCAGAAGCGGCGCTGTATACGATAAAGCCTCTATCCTTCAAGTAGCGAGTTAGGGCAGCCCTTAGAGTGCGATCATCATCAACGATAAGAATCTTTTGCATGCTGTCGCATTACTAGAGGTGTCAACGGTCAAAGAGTTACGCAAAACCACAATAGAGCAGTACAGCGGATGAGTTTGTAGTGTTCTTGTGAGTTTTAGTCAATTTATCATTTATTGTCTCGGATTAATCGGGCGGCCCTGATCTGGCTGGCGGTAGGTGGGAGGAGTGTAGAGGACGCTCGGAGTGTTGGGCGTGTTGGGCGTGTTGGGTGTGTTGGAAGCGCTGGGTGTAGCAGGGGGTGAGGGTAGAATGCTAGAACCCGGCTGCGCAGTAGGCAATTGATATCTAAGCGTATTGGCCGGATTAGCTAGAGGCGATGTTCCCGAAATGGTCGGTCTGTAAGGCGCATTGATAGAGCCCTCTAAAGTAGAGCCCTCTAAAGTAGAGCCTTCTAGAGAAGCCTCTGATTGTCCTCCAGCTTGGTCCACGGCCTGATTTCTGGTCTTTTCTCTTGCTTCTCTATCAACGGCTTGTCTTCGCAGCGCTTCAGAAAGAGCGCTGTTGTTATCACGAATAGTTGGATTAGCTGAGCTAGTATCAAAGCTAGTCCCGCCGGGCGTAGCCGAAGTAGCCTGATTGGTTTGAAGCGGCGATGCGGTTTCAGTCTCCAAGGCCGCGTTTGAACCTGCCGGAAATTGATACTCGGCTCTGTAGTTTGCGAATGGATCGTTTCCCTGCAAACTGTCTACAGACGAATCGTCCTGATTTGATGGCTGAGTATCTAGCCGGGGATTCAACTGATTAGTCGGCCTGGTGAGCCTTAGATCTGCCGGTAGGTCTGAATCAGTTTCTCTAACAGGGATGGAACTATTACTATCGCTTGAAAATCCCCTACTTGAACCTTCTATAAGCAGCTCTACAGTATCTGCTTGGAGTCGGGCGGACGAATCGGTTACTGGCGATCCGGTGGTGATTGGTTCTACTGATGGCCGATCAAATAGTTGATCGAATTGTCTGTAGTACTGCCAGACGGCTAGACACGACAAAACGAAAATGCTCAGAGGAATCCACATTACTGGTTTTTGAAGCGATTTTAGAGCAGGCGGAAGCAGTGTTGTAGAGGTAGGGCGAGTCATGATGCTAGACGAAGTAACTGTTGTTGATAGGATGCCCTTTTGTAGCGGCTTGCTTCTGTGAGCCTTGGGTCAAGCCTGTAGCTGAGGAAACCCTATCCCCTATCGAATCTGTTGTGCAAAATACTAACTTTCGTTAATTTTTTATTCGACTCAGTGCGTTCCCCGAAGTCAAATCTTTAGTCTTGCTATAGCTTTCTTTAGTACTATTTTCTCGAGCGTGAGAATTACGAGAACTGTTCGCGCGGACCTTGGCAACTATGGTTACTTCTTTTCAGGTGGGTATAGACGTTGGTATAGACTCTTTTAAGCGGCTACCCGGCGCGGTTGCATTGCCACCTATTCACTCTACGCAGTATGTCAGTCAGCGGCACGAGGTCAGTTCGGCGATCGCCTTGAACTTGCTCAAAGATATCCAGTCGGCTGTCTCTATCTGGCAAGAGCAGCTGCGGCAGATTGTCGCTGCGCTGCATGTGCTGCATGCACAGGGGCCAATGGTGGATGGTTGGCTCGAATCATCAGCGCCAGTCGTCCCGGCAGACGGTGCCGATTCTACAATTTTGCGCCACGGTGACGCGGCGGCGCTGATTCAGTATGTAGAGTCCCTAGACTGTGATGGCTCGAATCACTCCAGCCCAAAGTCTGGCCTAGAGTCTGACTTAGAGTCTGACTTAGAGTCTGGCCTGAATTCTGGACTAGAGACACAAGCGCTACCGACCTATCGACTGTGCCATCTAAGCGCGAATGGACAGGTGATGTCGCAGCCTTGTCCAGCCGAACAGATGGGTATGGTCAGTATGGCGATCGCCCGCTATCAGAAGTTTCGTCAACTAATGAATAAGAAACAGGCTATTGAGGCTAGGCTACAGCGGGCTGTGGATGAGCTGACAGGGACGCGCTCTGCGCTTAAGGGAAGCGGAGAGTAGGGAGTAGGAGAATGGGGGAGTGGGGAACTGGGGTTATTCTGCTTGCCATCGTCTGATCGCTTGCTGGGTTGGTTCGTATGCGGCTGTTCCTGCTGGGACTAGGACGGCGGCCTGAACTGCTTCGCGCAGTCTGCCTTGGGCGGCGCGGGCCTGGGCAATGCTGAATATTCGCTGGCTCCATTCGTCTGCGAGTCGCTGGGCGGTTTCGTATTCTGGGTGTTCGATGGATACTTCGCGCAGTCTGACAATACCTTTTTGATAGGAGCTGGCCTGCCCGGTCCTGGGAATGGTTTGGGCATCGGCGATAATGGCGCGGCTGTTCTGACGCTGTTTCCAAAAGGCGATTCGGTCTTTGGATGCTTGGTAGAGTTCGGCGTTGTCGTAGGGCATGACGCTGGCTGCGGCGATCGCGCTATCCAAGTTTCCACTGGTGGCTCTGCCCTCTGCAATGTCTAAAATCACCTGACTCCAGCTGCGAATATTCTGCTGCGCCTCTTCGTAGAAAGGTTCTCCTGGCTGAATCAGCCTAGCTTTGGCAATGGCCTCCGAGAACTGAGATGCCTGAATCGGCTGAATTGAGGTCCTGGCATCATTGAGAACTGAGGCATTCGTCTGCTGTGCGGTGGCGGCGCCTGCTCTAGCTCTAGTCAACACCTCAGCAAATGTACTGTCTCGCTGAGCTGTGGGGACTTGCTGTAGCGTAACTAACGCCTCAGAATACTGTTGCCTATCTAAGGATGCATTCGCCTGTGCAATTAAATCGGCGCCGGTAGCTCCGTCAGCGCTGTCGCCAGTGGCTGCGGGAACGGTATCGGGAGAAGCTGCTACGGGGCTATCAGACGATTGTGTTGCTTCTGTGCCTGCATTGTCCTCAGATAGTGCATCAGCGGTTGGCGCTTGCGTACTGCCTGAGCCTGCGGCTATATCTGCTTCTGGCTCTGTGCTGCCGTCTGTCGCATCGTTGCTCGTCCCATCGTCTGGGCTGGTGTCTGCATCACTGGCTGCGTCGCCGCCTGTTAGTGCGATCACTCTATTTGCCAAATCCTGCATCGCTGTGCGAATAGCAGGCTGCCTGAACAAGACACCTCCTAACAACAAAATCGCCAATGCCAACAGACCCCAGTTGCGTAACTTAGCGCCGTTGATTGCATCGTCAGAGCCACGACCATAAGGCACAATCGCACTGCTGCTATCTGGTTCCAGACTGCTCTCGGTATTGTTGTCAAATCCGTTCTCGACCTCTGGACGTTCATAGTCTGACTGGTCGTAATCTGCATGCTCAGGGCGGAGTGCTACAGCTGTTGAACTGGCTACTGCGCCTGTTGTGCCATTGGCTACAGCGCTGCTGTTTACCGGCTTAAGAGTCGCTGATTCAGAAGTCGTGTTGATGACTGGTTCTGGAAGCGGCTCTGTAATTGGCTCTGTAATTGGCTCTGTAGTTGACTCTATGATTGGCTCCAAAACTGGTTCTGAGATTGGCTCTAGAACTGGTTCTAAGATTGGCTCTGGAGGCGTTGGGATTGGTGTATGGGCAACGTCAGTAAAGGGCGCTCGAACATCGGGAACAACAATACTGTCCTTTTGACCTTCAAAGACAAGACTGACGGCGTTTTGGATGGGTCGCCAGTGATGTTCGCACAGTTCAGGCAGCCGTTTGCCGATGTAGTCACTCAGTTCGCCTAGGGTAGTACATTCTTGCTGCAAGGCTTCTAGCATCGCGGCAGTAAACAGACCTTGACGGATGACCAAGGTTTCGTGAGAAAACTGTTCGGGCTGGCAAGAGAGCAGCAGCGGAATCTGATGCTTTCGTGCTAGTTCGAGGGTCTCAGTGCCAATAGTCTGACCCGCAAAAGCCCCTTGAGACCGGTTCATGTCCAGAATCAGGAGCGTTTTATCAGTGGGGAGCTGAGCTAGCGTGTTGATCAAATCAACCACAGCAATTCCGGTTTCTTTGACATTGTCAGGCTCGCCATCGATCGGCAGCAGATAGTCGGCATGTTCCGATTGAACACCGTAGCCACTAAAGAAAATCCAGAGAACGTCGTCTGCACCTACTTGCTGAGTGATAGTCTGAACCCATTCGGCGATCGCAGGTTTATCCGGATAGACTGCCTGCTCGCCGACAGAGGTCGTTAGGTCGCTGAGCAGGGCGCAGTGGCTAGACGGAACACCCGCCAAGTCAGTAAAAAAACGATAAATGGAGCGCGCATCGTTTTGTGCGTGCATGAGAGGCTGTAGATGCCGATATTGGTTAATCCCAATCGTGATGGCCCAGTAGTTAGCCATTGAACGTCTCCAGATGATAGCGCTAGCATAGCGTTAGGCCAACACAGCGTCAGACGATAGCGTAGATGCGATGATGGCGTGTGTATATGACCCAGAAGGTATCACACCCGCTGCGGTTCATGTAGCAGTTTTTTGTGAAAGACACTGCCTTTCAAGTGTAAAAGTAAAGTAGGGAAAACCTTCTAAGCTGGGAAACTTGATAGGTAGCTGCCGACAGGCATAAAGCGCTATAAGTTTAATCGCTGTCCTTAATTTGCCGTACCCTTTCGATTTAACGCATGTGGTCATCTCGCCGTTCAATCTACACGCCCCACTCGGCTCAGCCGCCTGTTAGCCCTCTCTACCGAAGCCGTAGGCGGCGATCGCAGCGCTTATGGAGCCGCTCTCTAGGCCGTTCTTTGGGAAATTCGATCATATCAGTGGGCCTAGCTACCGTGATTGGTGGCACGGGTATATGGATTACCGAAGCTCTAATCGCACCGCAGGCGTCGCAGGCGTATACTTCACGCCTAGATCTCTTTCTCGATAGAGAAGCAGGGGAAACTTACGAAGCATTGGTTCGCCGGGCCGAGATGGCTGCTAGAGCCGGGGCGCAGCGTAGCTTTGACCATGATCTACTAACGACGAATGTGTCGGTCAATGTGGTAGTAGAAAGTAAAGGCGTCACAGTGCCTATCTTGGCGCTGAGAGTGGACCGAGACCAGTGGCGATCGCGCCCCGAGACTTCCTTTTGGGCGACCTACTATCGCACTGCCGAAATGCTGCTGAGCACGTCGCCAGACACACTAGGTCCGTAGCCTGGCTAAGGCTCTGATCGTTGTTTATATATCTTAGTTTGGGTGTCTTGGTTTAGATGATATGTTAGATTCTCGCCGATATGCACCCGCGACTGAGCGTAATCGCCAGCCTATTCTAGAGGTTTTGCAGCGGGTGTTGCCCAATTCTGGCACGGTGCTAGAGATTGCTAGCGGCACAGGAGAGCATGCAACGTTCTTTGCGCCTAGGCTGAGTCATTTAAGCTGGCTA
>JBCCOH010000123.1:0-16996 GCA_039111275.1 Cyanobacteria bacterium P01_D01_bin.1
CATTGAGGCTAGATACGAGGTTTGGGAGCTGATTCGCTCGCTGAAACAACAGGGCGTAACGGTTCTGCTGACCACGCATTTGCTCGATGAGGTGGAGCGGCTATGCGATCGCATCGGCATTATCAAGCAGGGCAAACTGCTTGCAGAAGGCACGCTCGAACATTTGCGCAAACGAATTCCTGCCAAGGAAGTCGTGATGATCGATACGGATGATGAAGTCGGTGCGATCGCCCGTGCCAAGTCCTATGGCTTTATTCCGCGTCGATATGGCCGAGATCTTGCCTTCTGGGTGCCCGATGCGCTAGAGCTATCGGATCTGCTGCAACGATTCTCTGGTCTGCCAATTAATTCTATCTCGCGCCATGCGGTGGGCCTAGACCACATCTATCTAGAAGTCACACAAAACCAAACTAGCTACACACCTAGCCTTTCAGAAGTGCCATCGCTAACAGTTACCCCTGCCGCTGCCTAGTCCTTGTGTTTTCCTCTGGTCGTTCTGTGGCCGTACTCTGGCCGTACTCTGGCCGTACTATCATAGGACTAACGTTATGTTGATAGCAGGTCTGCGCCGTGGTGAAGCTCTTGGTCGTGATGATTCCAGCGGTTTTGATAGTTGCGATCGCCATCCTCTCAGTTCAAAACGCCACTTTGGTGCCGCTAACTTTCCTCGGCGGCCAGACCATCCCCTTACCCGTTGGCATTTGGGTCGCATTGGCCTTAGGCATCGGTATGGTAGGCAGCGCCTTGCTACTGAGTCTATTTGGCAAGAAAAAATTGCGACTGTAGCTAGTCAGACTATCCCCTTAAAATCTGGTTGGCCGACAACGTCAGGTCTGGAAACAAAGCCGACTCGATTGGCTGCTCGTTGCAAAAAGCCTGACCTTCGTATAGGCCCTCTACCCACTTCAGCACAGTTACTTGCTCAACGATTGGGTCTACAATCCAATACTCTAGAATGTGTCTCCCGGCGTACTCTGTCCGTTTATAGCGATAGTCTCGTTCCGCCTGCTTAGGACTGACGACCTCCACGACCAACAGCGGCGGTGGCATCTCATGAGTAATCAGTCTTTGCTTCGCGCCTTCTAGAGCAGCAGCAGACTCTTCTGAAAGAACCATCAGATCTGGCTGTCGTGCATTGGCAAGTCTGCCGCTCACAGCAACCTGTGCTTTCATACTAAGCCGATAGTAAGGAATTCCAAACGCTAGAAAGTAAGCATACAAAAAAGAAGCGATCCGATCGTTGAGATCGCTTTCTGTCGACATCGCTACCGCTACCCCATCTATAAGTTCGTACTCAGTATCTGTCCCATCGTCGAATTTTACGAACTCCTCAAGGGTCATAGGAGCTGCGGTGACTGTCATCAGATGGCCTCTAATCCTTACCTATCTCTATTGTATGAAGCTTTGCAGATTTAAGAAAAGACGAAGCGATATGCCCCCGCAAAGATTCAGTACGGTTAGTTTTCTAGTTGGGCGATCGCAGTGCTCTGATAGTAATGCTTCAAAATGCGTTCATAGTCCCACCCCTGCTCGGCTAGGCTACGCGCGCCCCACTGACTCATGCCGACACCATGACCAAAGCCAGATCCGGTAACGGTGATAGTGTCTGTCTCACTGTCTAGATCGATATCAAACCGGGTGCTGCGTAGGCCCAACGCGGAGCGAACGTCGCGCCCGCGAAGTGTCTTGGTGCCGTCCTCTCCGGCAAAGGTAATGGAAGCTACCCGTCCACCTTCGGTGAGCTGGGCGGTGCCAATCGTCTCGATCTCTCCAATGCCGCCAATCTTGTCGCTAAATTCAGACAGAGTAAAGGTTTCTTTCCAACTGAATACAGGTGAACCCTGATCGAAGTCTTGAACGCTGCGCAGGTAGGGGACATCGCTGCTCCAGACATCGAAAGCATTTTCGGTGCCACCACCCGAGGAAGAGTGAAAGATAGCTTCGATTACAGCGCCGTTGTAGGTCATTACCTGATTCGCGGTGGAGTCTACGGCGGTAATGGTGCTAGGCGCTTCTTGGCCGATGCCCTTGTAAACCTGGTAGGTGGTGGTGGCATCGACGTCAAACAGAGGATTTCTGGCGCGTGATCGCCTGTACAAAACATAAGACCTGGCCGCCACTGCCTGAGACTGCAGCGCCGCCTGTGGCCAGCTAGTCGGCATTTCGCTACCTACCACGCTGTATAGATAATCTTCTAAATCCACGTAGTTAATCGCGACTAGCTCGCCGCCCTCCTGGGTCACCTTCACCCGGCCCCGATACCACTTGCCACCAATCCAGACGAACCCATCATCCGCAGGCTCTAGCCAGAAGGCACTAGATTCAGACAGCGTGCTGCCATTGTTGACTAGATCCACATCGAAAGCGTCAGCTTCTACGCTGACACCCTGCAATTGCGGAAGCTGATAGAGGGGCTCGCCGTTGCCATTGCGAATAATCGCTGCGGTAGAGCTACCGATGGTAATCGTGTCTTCGTTTTGGGCGATCGCAACTCGTAATTCCACCGCCTGCGCGGGCAATACCAGTACTAGCCACAGAAACAGTCCACCCCACCACCGCAGACTCCACCGCAGGGCTGACTGCCGAGTTCGATTGGGCTCAGCTCGGTTAGGCTTAGTTTTGTGGGTGGTCAGGCTAAGAAGCCAGTTTCTAGCAAAAGCAGAGTTCACAGACATGATTGAAGGGGTGTAGAGGCGTCGGTATCTATGCGGCAGACGAGTTCAACGTATCAAATTTAGCTGAACCACGCTCCAGCATTCCCCAAGCATCTTAGAGATTTGGCGTTTCTCAGATTAGGGTGGTGGCAGTTTCTGGGTTGGACCAGAGTGGCTTATGACTACTCTTTGAAGAATGCGGTCGAACACCGAACCTTTGAGCGCAGTCGAAGGGTGGTTCTTCTCGTCGCGTAGAGCGTCTCTATATAAATCCAGCTAGTTTATACAATTCATTCAGGCGAGCGATAATTTGGTCGCCGTAGGTAGCGTCGGCCTCCCACAAGTTGCTGAGCTGTCCTACCAGAGGAGCACTGCCGCGTCTGACAAAATCAAATCTAGGATCGACTTGAGGGCGCGCCAGAGGTTCTGTACTAGCATATGCTTTGAGATGCTGAATATGGGCGCGGACGCCGATGCGGGCGCTGGGAAAGCTGGCAAAACTACCAGAGCCATCAGCGAGACCAGCAAAGTTATTCTGGGCAGGGCGAACTAGTCCAGGAAAGCGAAGAAAGTCAGTCTCTACGCACATCTGACAAAAGGCAATGTCGTAGTCAACACCTTCAATGGTGGCCTCCTGGCGGTACAGCTCGGCTAGGTCTGGAAACTGGTCTACGCCGCTCTTGTTTTGATTGCGCAAGAAGGTGGTCAGCGTCAGCTCTGTGGTACTGCCGCGGCTCATGATTACATCGATGGTGCCAGGGCAGATATTTAGCGCCGAGGTGGTTTTGAGCTGAAGTGTGCGAGTATTGGCATCCCAGCCAACGCCGACGCTAAGTGGCTTGAGGTCGACCGCTTTGATATAGACAACCCCGCGATAGCGGACTCGACGAATGTCGTTTGTAGAAAGATCAACGCCGAGCAGTTCGGCTAGATCGATCGGAATGTAGGCATTGCCGCTGACGATAATGCCTTTCTCTGCGTATGCGCCACCGTTGATTTCAATGTTGATGGTTGGAAAGTCGGGAACGGTTGGGGTTGTCGATGGTGGGGCGCTACCAGTGACGGCCCGGCTCCAGCCAGCCAGCCCATTTGCCAGGCCCAGGGCAAAGTCGCGTCGGCGCTGAACCAGTAGAGAAAAGTCTTGTGGGTTGCTGAGATAGGCCAGCTCGGCGACGAGAGCCGGGGGTAGGGTCTGACGGCAAAAGGCAAGGCGACCTGTGGAAGAGGAGGTGTCAGGCAAAACGCCTCGGCTGGGCAGCTCTGGCACTTCCTTTAACAGTGAGAGCAGAATCAGTTCGGCCTGATCTCGGCGATCGCGATTTCCCACTATGTGATAGACGGTCGCGCCTCTAACTGCCGAGTTGGGTACGGCTGCGGCTTGAATTTCGAGAGCGATCGCGCCTGATCGGGTCCTAGCATTGATCCAATCGATGCTTTGGGTAAGGTTTAGATCGTCTGGCACCGACAGCACATCGTAGCTGCGTGATCGCAATTCCGGCACGACCAAATCACGCAGCGCGATCATCTCTTGGGCTTCTGTCGTCCCGGCGACCCTTGGTCCCGTATCTTGCACACCGTTGACAATGCCACCGCGCCCAGCCGAAATAAAAATCTGTGCCATGGAAAATTACTCGCTACTGCTGCCTAGAGGGGTCTTGTTTTCTGTAGATTTATGTCCGCCAGAATACCTTATCGTGTCAGCAAGTGCGGCAATCGAAGTTCGCGCAGGTGATTTATTCCGTATCCGCAGCCGATGACTCTGCAATGGGTAGCGATTGATCCGGCTTGAAAATCAGCTGAATGCCCAGAGCAACCAGCCCTATCGCCGCCACCCCAAAAACGCCCGCGCCCAGGGCAACAATGCCATTAACCAGCGTCCGCACTGCCGCCGAAATATTCACTACCGCTGGATTGTCCGAGACAATCGGCTTGCTAGCAAAGGTCGCCGCAATCGAAACCGCGAGTCGATAGGCCAGCAGCGAGAGCGTCGCCGACATCAGCGCGCCTGTGAAGCAGCGAAGCGGTGTTGCTGGCTTGCGCCCGTCTGTTGACGTATTTTCGGGCTCAGCAGGATTAGCAGATGGCTTGGGGTCAGTGGATTGTTCCATGGGTCCGCTCTTGTAGTCTGTAAAAGACAGTCCCACCTCATCTGTGATCTGTCTTATTTCTAAAGGTATCGCGAGTGTACCAATAACCGTCCCACCCTACCGAGTGAGAAGCGTAGGAAGAGGAATACTCACGCTAATATAAGGTGCTACTGGGTCTGGCTCAGTAGCGCTCCGTCCAGACTATTACTCAGGAATGATCTAGCCCGTGCCGCCGAAAACTGGACAAAAAACTAGCCATAAAGCGCGAAAGCGGTTCGGTCAGCACTGGCTGCGTAGTGATGAGGTGCTCAATCAAATCGTCAGAGCGGGTGAGCTAGTCAAAGGCGATCACGTCCTAGAAATCGGTCCTGGACAGGGCGTTTTGACCCAGAGATTGCTAGCTACCTCAGCCAAAGTGCTCGCTGTTGAGATCGACCGGGATTTGTGCTTTCAGCTCAGCGATCAGTTCATTGCCGATATGGCGTCTGGACAATTTCGGCTGATCGAATCTGACTTTTTAAAGCTGAATTTCGACCAGGCACTAGTAGATTTTGAGCTAGAACGGCCTAACAAAGTAGTGGCGAATATCCCCTATTACATCACCGCGCCGATTCTAGAGAAGCTGCTAGGGACGATGCGATCGTCCAACCCCACCCCATTTACTAACATCGTCTTACTCGTTCAAAAAGAAATCAGTGATCGCCTCTGCGCCCAGCCCGGTACCAAAGCCAACGGTGCGCTCACCATCCGCGCTCAGTACCTAGCCGAGTGCGAAGAAATTTGCCCCGTCCCCCCCGAAGCTTTCAAACCCGCCCCCAAAGTAGACTCTGCTGTCATCCGCCTGCGCCCCCGCCCCTTTCCCACTCCCGCACAAGACCCCGTTCGCCTCAGCCAAATCGTCAAACTCGGCTTCTCTCAGAAGCGCAAAATGCTACGCAACAACCTGCAAAGCATCGTTGATCGCGATGTGCTGAGCTCTATCCTAAAAAGCCTGTCTATCAACCCTCAAACAAGAGCTGAAGGACTAGGCGTAAGTGAATGGGTCGCCCTTAGTGATGCAGTTGGGAAGATAAAGTCAGAAGTATGAACAATGCTATTCCCATGCTCACCCTTCTTGCCAACGCCAAAATCAACCTCTACCTCGAGATCATTGGCAGCCGCCCTGACGGCTTTCATGAACTGGTAATGGTCATGCAGAGTGTGGCCTTAGCAGATCGCCTTACCTTGAAGTCGATCAAGGCGCCGACTATTCATATCGAATGTGACCATCCGCAGGTGCCTACCGATTCGACGAATCTGGCATACAGGGCCGTAGCGCTATTACAAAAACGATTTCCCCATCGGACCAATCAGCAAGGTGGTGTGGAAATCACAATAGAGAAAAAAATTCCGGTGGGAGCAGGGTTAGCAGGTGGTTCCTCGAATGCGGCAGCGACGCTGTTTGGCTTGGATATTCTATGGGATCTGGGTCTGACACGCACAGAGCTGCAAGAGTTAGGGGCAGAGCTGGGCTCGGATATACCGTTTTGTTTGGTGGGAGGATGTGCGATCGCGACTGGGCGCGGTGAAGAAATCAATCCTATTCCCAATCCACCCAAGCTACATGCTGTGCTTGCCAAGTACACTAGCTTGTCCGTCTCTACGCCTTGGGCCTACAAAGCGTATCGGCAGCAGTTCGAGCATACCTACATGCCTTTAAGTCAGACCGCCAGTTTGGAAGAAAGGCGATCGCGTCTCCATTCTGGGCCGATAATCAAGGCGATCGCCAGCCATGACGCGGCCGCTATCGGCAATCATCTCTCTAATGATCTCGAAAAAGCAGTGCTGCCAGCACATCCCAAAGTTACGCAGCTCAAAGAAACGATGCGGACTGTGGCCACCCAATACAACGGTATCGGTACCATGATGTCCGGTTCTGGCCCAACCGTATTTACCCTGACCGAAACCGCCGAGCAGGCGCAAGCCCTCTTGAACACTATTCGTCAATCTATCGGCGACCCCGATCTACAGCTACACACCGCTAAATTCACCTCACGGGGTCTTTCCCAACAGCAATAGTTTCATAGGAGATCAACTAGGAGGTCGAAGGTAAGTCAGGTGACTGCTCAACGCTCAGCGACAGTCAATGTTGGGGTGCCTGTTGTGTCTACGCCAAGACCCACCCTGGCTCGTAACTCAAGCCAAACAGGTACATGTTGGGTATGATCATTTTGCTATACTGTCTAATCCTACTTACCCACGAACTTTATGAAGCGCCTTCCCTTCGACTCTCAACAGGTCATGCGTCGCACTGAGGATCTCATCAGTGCCGCCTCAAATCGCTATCGGATTACTGTTCAAGTAGCCAACCGGGCGCAGCGTCGCCGTTTTGAGGAGTTTGACAGCCTTGATGAGTCAAAGATGAAGCCCGTTTTACGTGCCATTGTTGAAATGTCCGACGAATTGACTCAGCCAGAAATTATTGGCGAATAATTGATCGATTCTCCTAATCAAGCCTTACTAAAAGAAGCGTAGCTATGCGAAAACACCTGAAGCGATATCGTTTACTGGGCGTTTTGGTCGCTACGCTTGTTGCGTTTCACGGTATTACGATTGGTACGGTCCATGCCCAATCTTCACTGCGGCGAATTAGTCCGAGTGCGATCACAGCCCAGATATACGAGCGCTTACCAGAACTGCCGCTAGAAAATCAGCACATTAATAGCGAAACTGGAAGTCCTGACGTAGAAAATGCGCTAGTCTCTAGAATTATTCGCTATCACCTCTATACCAAGGACCGTCCAACTAACCTACGGTTCGATTGGAAGCTGACAATGGCGGACTACTTAGGTGCATTCGAGCGAATGTCTCTTCAGGACTATCCCGACTACGGTTTACAAGACAACCCGATAGCTGAAGATATTGCAGCAGTGGCGAATTTGGACTGGGAAGTGCGCGATCACCTCACCAATCTTCTCTACGAATCCTTTGCTCTGTCCTCTATAGACAGCCGATCACCTGTAAACAGCCAATAATTCTAAACAGTCAATGATCCGCAAAGTTCTAGAAGGTGAGGGCTGGCGACTGGGCTGGAATCCGGCAGCTGATAGCTTTTGTGGTCTGCTAGCCGGAGAGGGCTGGGCGTTGGAGCTGACTCTTGAAGAGTTCAAAGATTTTTGTCGGCTATCTAGGCAGCTAGAATCTGCGATGGCGACGATGGCCGAGCAGATAGTTGATGAAGAGCGTCTGACCTGTGAGCAAGAAAGTGAAACAATTTGGCTAGAAGCAGAAGGCTTTCCGGCTCAATATGGCCTACGTTTTATTCTGTTGACTGGGCGTAAGTGCGAGGGAGCGTGGCCTGCTAGTACTACCTTGCAGTTGATGAGTGCTCTAACCCAGTCGCCTTTCAGTGAAATTGCTTGAATCATTGGACATTTGTATGCTGCTTCTAACACAGCGGCGCAACCAAACCAAGATTTGCTATTTTATCTGGGTGTCTACGCTTAGGGACTACAGCGAACAACTGTATCTACAAATTGCGTAGGTTCGTTTGCAAAGCATTTGGCATCAGAAGCACTTGGCATCAGAAGCACTTAGCGTCATAGGATGACAGCCGCAGCTTTTGAGTATGCCGTAAGCTGGGTGCACACTTGCTACATTATCCATAGCGACGCCGTATTAACCAGGGAGCTGAGTCTACCGTGAAAGTCAAAGTCATTAGCGATACGCTTTTTAAGCTCAGTCCCAAGCTATCTAGCCAGCTCTCCGATTCTGAGAAAGTCTTTGTCAAAAACGGCACCGAATTTGAGCTGGTCTCCTACGCAGCAGCGGAAGGCGATCACACTCGTCTCGTCCTTGCAAACGAGACTCTAGGTAACAACCAGCGCATCTGGTATGCCTATAACCCAGACATTAAGCTAGAGACTTCTCCGGTCAAGCTCACTGTTATTAGCGATACCCTTTTCAAGCAGCAGCCTATTCTCTCCACACAACTCGCTGCCTCAGATAAGGTCTTCGTCAAAAATGGTACTCGGTTTGACCTTCAGTCTTACCTCCCGGCGGCTGGCAATCACTATAAGGTAGCGCTTGCCAACAAGTTCCTTGGCGAATTTAACCGCAATACCTGGTATGCCTATCAGCCCGATGTCCGCATCAACGGGACGACTATTAGGCTCAAAGTCATTAGTGATACGCTATTCAAGCTTGCACCTGTCCTGTCCGGTCAACTGTCCGCCGATGAAAAAGTTTTCGTCAAAAACAGAACAGAGTTTGAGCTTGATTCCTACGATTCAGCGCCAGGAAACCATGTGCAAGTATCGCTGGCGACGACTGGGCTAGGCGATCGCAATATCAAAGACTGGTACGCCTTCGCTCCTGACATCCTGATTGAAGGCAATCCCCCTAAAAATACGCCGCACAAAGACTCCAACGACAAACCTCAGCCTGTCCCTGACCCTACTCCTACACCCAAACCGACAGTTCCGCCCGCTCGCCCAAAGCCCAAACCCAAACCTACTCCCGCACCTACTAGACCAGCACCCACTGGCCCCTTCCGACTCCCTGGCTTCCGCAGTACTTTCTTCCTTTCAGAACCGATTATCCCGGATGGCAATTTCACCTGGGCCGAAGCTACTAAGAACGGTCGCCGCATTCCGGTTAGTCGCGATGTAGTCTACGGCATTATTCGCATTGCCAGAGTAATGGAAGAAATCAGAGCTCGGTTGGGCGATCGCCCCATTCGCGTCAATTCCTGGTATCGCGACCCGGCTTCCAACCGCGCCATTGGCGGTGCTCGATTCTCTCGTCATCTGTCTGGCGACGCTGTCGATTTTGTTGTCGTTGGCATTCATTCCTACACCGTCTACGACAGACTTAACCGATGGTGGGGCTCCCGAGGCGGCCTTGCCAGCTCCTCAATTTTCACCCATATCGATGCTAGAGGTTACTATGCCCGCTGGAGCTATGGGTATTGAAAAGGATAGCAAATCACATAAGCTACCTCTCGAGAGCCTGTTTTGAACTATGGAATCGGAAGCAGAGTATTTCCAACGGTGTAGGGACAGTGGGAAGAGCTGTTAGTAAACAATACAAATGGGCTAAGGGTTCTTATACGCTTATAACGAATCTTAGCCATTCCTCTGAGAGTACGTACTCAGCAAGGATATTCTGGTAAGCTCTTACCAGTTTTTTGGCTCGAAGATACCAGAATGGAAAAGCGGACAGACAAGCTTGAGATTGCTACACACTTGATTCTTGTACTTATTGGAGTCATTGTACTCTTCTGCGCCGCGTATACTAATACTACTAGCGCCTTTTTAAGACCCCTTCTAATGAATATTGGATCAAGCTTAATTGTTACAACGATGGTTTTTTCTATCTTTGAGACTTTCAGGCGGGAAAATGAAAGCCAAAATCAGACAGGTTTAGATATGACTGCTGTTAATCAGAAAGACAAAGTCGAGGAGAAAGAAGCTGTCCTGAAAAGGAATGAGCTTCTGAGTCTACAGACCGAGGCTCTCGCGGCAAAAGATAGAGGGATTGTTAGGCATAGGAGGCAGTAATGGGTCGCTTTTTAATTCGTGCACTTGCTCCCCTCGCCGCAGTCGCGCTTATTGTTGCCCTTGATAAGCAACAAAAAAAGAAACGTAAGGCATTAAGACGCGGTCACCTTCAACTGATGAAAGGAGCCTATCAAGCAGAAATAATAACGAACTCAAAACGAGTCAGCATCTCTATAGAAGATTTGCCTACAGACAAAGCAATTACTTTTGGCGCGTTCCCATATGAAAACCAAGAACATTTAGACAATAACAGTGGATTTATTACTTCAACTGGTAAGTTATCTTCAGACCCGCTGTTGATGCCAGTACCTACCAACGAGAAAACGTTACGAAGAATTGATCAAAGAACTAAGACTATCAATCATGGAGAAGAGCTCGCATGATTAGAGATGAGGCTTCCTTCCCGAAGGAAGACATGAAATCTTTACTGAGTAATATTGGTTTGCCAGTATACGAGATTAGCAAGAGTCATTGGATAATAGAGATGAGCCATAGACATGTGAAGTATGGCGCTGAAATCATCGAGAACAGCCAATGGATAAGTTGCTCTGCTCTTCTAGTAGGTCTTGATAAAATGCCAGAGAACCAGAAGATATGCCGCTTCATTCTCGAGTTAAATGCTAGGCTAAACGCTGCTTACGTAGCACTTCAGGAAGATAAGCTTATGCTTGTCAAAGTAACCTCAACTGAGGATTTCCGCGAGTACAATCTTTACAGAGATCTGACTAGCTTCCACGTAACTCATGAGTACGTTTACGAACAGCTACTGAATACTGCTGAAGAGATGAATATCCAGTTCAAATTTTAACTTTTTCGTAGAGAGCTTCCCCTTGCTCATCGATAAGTTAGTGCTGAACTTATTAAACTCAGTGCGAACTTTTCAAGAAGACAGACAAAGAAGAGCTTCTCCGTTTTGGAAAAAGATTCTTTGTGAGATAGTTTGAGAATCCGTTCTCCGCTATTTTAGGTGTCGCACTTAGGTGTCAGCGCTAAACACCTTTTTGATCAAAGCTTTCATATCCAAATAGTTCGTGCGAACTAAGTCAGGGAAATTCTCAAACAGAACCAGCTATTGAAAATCTCGTCAGAGAAAAATCATGTGACCCCTATTGCTTCGTTGAAATGCCTAATATGCAAGCTGAAGTGCGGAATGTTTATTATAAACCCTGGTACAGATGATACCGGACTTGCAGTTACTAGATGAAGGAGAGCATCCAAGCCACTCGAGTTATATTACCGCATTCCATCAGGGAAACGTTTCGGAAACTTCTTAGAGCTGTACATAAATACGATTATCTAGCTGCCCAGAGCAAAGTAACCTCATATTGATTGAATGCTGAATCTGCGCTCACAAGCGTCATGCCTTCTAACCTAGCTTGAGCAACAAGCATTCTGTCAAACGGATCGCGGTGATGCATTGGTAGCGTAGCTACCTGTAGGGCATGAGCTGCCGAAATCGGCAACGACTTAGTGCCTAGTTGAAGCATTCGAGCTGGAACATAATTGTCTACTGCCTCAGGTAGTGGCAGCTTACCAATAGAAACCTTGATTTCGATTTCCCAAATGCTCGCCACCGAGAACCATAGCTCGTTAGCTTCATCTACGATGCAGTCGATCACCTGCTCATTGAGCTTTTCAGGCTGAGCAAACCACCACAGCCAGCACTGTGTATCTAGCAAGAGCTTCACAATACATCCCCTTCAAAATCTGCCAAAATACCCTCCGGCAGGGGCTCGTCAAACTCATCAGGCACAGTAAACTTTTCATAGTCGCAACCCAAGCTGGAACGCCGATTGACAGTATCCCGGAAGGGGACTA
Organism: Cyanobacteria bacterium P01_D01_bin.1; assembly: GCA_039111275.1. Lineage (GTDB taxonomy): Bacteria > Cyanobacteriota > Cyanobacteriia > Phormidesmidales > Phormidesmidaceae > Phormidesmis. The sequence goes on from JBCCOH010000123.1 coordinate 12,100, forward strand.
ATTTTGCGACTGGCGTCCCTCTATTCGAAATCACAATCTCCTCCCCAAGTTCTACACGGGAAAGCAATCGAGAAAAATTTGTCTTTGCCTGATGGATATTAACTGCTTCCATATTGTGACAGCTCTGAAAATAAGACTAAGTCGGTAGACTAAGTCTAGCACGTCTTACTCAAGCGTCTGAATATCATCTATAGAGGAGCCGTCAGAAAGAGGAGCCGTCAGAAAGAGGAGCTGTCAGAAGAAAAACTGCTCATACGAAAAAAGATATTCAGTCTCGCTTGAAAGGTGATTTAGCAAGTCTATGAGACAGTCCTGAGGAACACAGATGTAGTGCATACAAGCTATAAAATCAGCGAGAGGAAAGTATGTATGATATATCTAATTTAGAGTTCCTGCGGATTGTCCAGAGGATAGGTCATGAGTGATGGAAATATTGACCGCATCCCGGTCAATCAGCTGAGCGATCGCTACCAGCTGGCCAGGAGCGCTGTTTACAAGCGCATGTCAGATCTAGGAATTGAACGAGAAAAGATCGGCAATCGTGCCTATGTCAGTAACGATCAAGTCAAACTCCTAGATGAGCTGCACAGCTTCATTGGTGTGGGTGGCAATGTCGCTGAATTTATAGAGCGTAAAGGACTCAACAGAGGAAGCTCGCCTGCTAATGAGTCCGCAGGGCAAGCCTCAGGACAGTCCTCAGGGCTAGCGCTGAATCAGTCTGATATGGTAAAGCTGATTAGTGCGATCGCCGCCGAAATGTCCGCAAACCTTCAGCCCGCCCTGTCCGCACGCGATCCGTTAGCCTACTACGAATCTCTAGAAAAAGCTGCCACAGGCAGATGGAAGCTCAGAACCTCAGAACTCGCCGAGCTGCTCAAACTGAGTCCCAAAGAAATTGAAAGCTATGGGCAAACCTTCTACGAAGCGGGCTTTGTCTTTAATCGTGCTGGCTACCGGTCTGGCGGTGAAGGCGCCTGGCTAGTCTCGAAGCGGTAATACTAGACTGGTAGCACTAGTCTGTGGAAGAAAAACAGAGTAAGCTATAAAAAGAGCTGACATTTCTGCCAGCTCTGGTTTTCTTTTTTGTGTTTCGTATCTGTTTGACAATTCAACTGATTTCGTTTGAGACCGGCATCAGTTGAAGTATGTTAGCGGTAGCGGTGTCGGTGATGACGTTAGTAGTGATGCTGATGTTAGCACTGGCACCGCTTTTGCGTTTAGAGCAATCCGCTTAAAAAGCCAATCTACTTACGCATCAGCAGTGGACTGTTAGTCACTCTGGCATCTGTTCGCCAGAAGGGGCTTTACCCACCAGTGGAAGCCGTTCCCCCGAAACCCTTCAGTCTTGTTCACTGAACTGAGTATAACATATCCTCAGGACAGTCCATAGGATAAAACTACGGAAGTTCCTTGAGATAATCCTATGGAAAGTCCTCAGTTTGTCTTGCGATTTGGTAGCGCACTACTTTGGGGTAGTAGGCGCAGTAGGTTGTGCTATTCTTTATAGGCAAATTAGCAGTTTCGGGGCGTAGCGCAGCTTGGTAGCGCACTACTTTGGGGTAGTAGGGGTCGTGGGTTCAAATCCCGCCGCTCCGATTGACAAAATGTTTGCAGCAAGAGGATTGCAGCCGTTCTTCTATTGATGAACGGCTGTCGTCGTTAGAGGGTGATTTCGAGCAACGAATGGACATAGCCATGACAGAAGACAGGATTAATAGTCTGGAGAATCGTATGGACAGGGTAGAGGCGGCGCTAGTAAGCGCTAGCGACTTTGTCACTCAAGGGTCAGCTATCATACAGAACGTCTTACTTGTGACAGAAAGGACTGCTGCTTTGACAGAGCGGAACGCTGAGGCGATCACGCGCTTGACGCAGCGAGTGGATAGCTTAGCTGCTGCAAGCGAGCGCCATGACCGCATACTCGACTATCTGCTCAGTCAGTCTGCTGATAGTGGCAACGGCAACAACTAAGCGGCAGTAACTAGCTACGAGTTGCAAGCCCCTCGCTATAAGTCGAAAGAACTAGGTATAGCTCGCTATGGCACAATGTAGTGACCCCAATATATAGATAGATTTCACCTGTGAGTATCGCAAAACCGCCAGCCCGCCGAGCCGTGTTTCCTTTCACTGCGGTTATTGGACAAGAAGACATGAAGTTAGCGCTGATCTTGAATGTGATCGATCCCAAGATTGGCGGCGTGATGATTATGGGCGATCGCGGTACAGGCAAATCTACTACGATCCGCGCCTTAGCCGACCTGCTTCCAGAGATTGAAGTGGTTGCGAACGATCCCTTCAACCGTGCGCCTGACAACCCTGATGTGCTGAGCGAATACGAAGAGGCAGACATCACAACTGCCAACAAGAAAGTCCCAATGGTGGACCTGCCTCTTGGTGCAACCGAAGATCGAGTCTGCGGCACTATCGATATCGAAAAAGCTTTGGGAGAAGGAAAAAAAGATTTTGAGCCAGGGCTATTGGCAAAGGCAAACCGTGGCCTGCTCTACGTAGATGAAGTCAATTTGCTAGACGATCATCTGGTCGATGTGCTACTAGATTCTGCCGCATCTGGCTGGAATACCGTAGAACGTGAGGGCATTTCTATTCGGCACCCGGCTCAGTTTGTCTTGATTGGTTCCGGCAATCCAGAAGAAGGTGAACTTCGCCCCCAGCTGCTAGATCGTTTTGGTATGCACGCCGAAATTCGGACTGTTCGCGACCCGGAGCAGCGCGTGCGCATTGTGGAGCAGCGCACCGAATTCGATCAAGATCCCGACGGATTCTCTGCCCAGTGCCAGGCCGAACAAGACGCTCTGCAAGAAAAAATTATTGCCGCGCAGAATCGTCTCAAGGATGTCATGATTGAGCGGGACTACAAACTCAAAATTTCCAAAGTGTGCTCAGAGCTAAATGTAGACGGTCTGAGAGGTGATATTGTTAGCAACCGCGCTGCTAAAGCGCTGGCTGCTTACGAAAGTAGAACCGAAGTAACCCTAGAAGATATCCAGCGGGTAATTGCCTTGTGTTTGCGTCATCGTCTGCGCAAAGACCCTCTAGAGTCGATCGATTCTGGTTTCAAGGTAGAAAAAACGTTTAGCAATGCATTTGGCGTAGCTGCACCCGATATGAACGGTCGTCAGCCTTCGATGATTTGATAGGCTGACCGCATGACTAAACGCATTCTTGGCCTAGACCCAGGGCTAGCAATTTTGGGATTTGGCGTCATCGAATACGACCCGGCCAAAATGCGAGATCTAAAGCCGGATATCCAAGTTGTTGACTATGGCATTGTACAGACAGCTGCCCGTACAGACACCGGCAAGCGCCTCTGTACTATCTATGACGACTTGCACAATGTCATTGATGAGTTCAAGCCTGATCTAGTCTCGATTGAAAAGCTGTTTTTCTACCGAATGGGCAACACCATCTTGGTCGCACAGGCGAGAGGTGTCGTCATGCTGGTGCTCGCTCAGCGTAATTTGCCATTTGTAGAATTCACGCCTGCGCAGATTAAGCAGTCGATCACAGGTCACGGCAATGCGGATAAAGTAGAAGTGCAGGACGCTGTCGCTAGAGAGCTAAAGCTAGATGCTATTCCTAAGCCGGACGATGCGGCAGATGGACTGGCCGTTGCGCTAACCGCTTGGTTTCGGATGGAGTAGTGTTTTGTTATGCCTGAGTTTGTCAGCGCTTTAGATAGGCAGAAGGTAGAGCAGCTAATGCAGCCTGCCCTAATTCGAGTGATTGATAATATTCGCAAGCAGTTAGACAATACCGACTGGCAAGGCAGCTATGAAGAAGAGCTGATTTGGCCAGAGGGTACGACAGCCCAGCAGAAAGAAGACTATGCAACGCTGCAAAAAGGACTACACGGGGTGCCGACAGAAGAGTATGATCGGGTGGCTAAGTTGATGTCCGCGCTGCCCCAGCCATCGCCTCTGTACACGCTTAGGCTGCAAAAAGATGGACAAGAAGATCAAACAGTAGATGTTTGGGCCCTTTGCTATCAGGTCTGTGCAAATTCTTCCCAGAGCGAACCCGATTTGGTAATTGCAGCAGACGATAGCCTGTTTAATGAATCGGGCATTGACTGGCGAATCCTTGACAATAAGACGCTAGGTTTAGTTGAAGGCATCTTTGCAGCTTTGCCAGCTTGACTGCTGAATCAGACAGTTGTGCTTCACTATCGGCCAAATACAATCGACCTACTCAAAGAATAGATAGGCTGAGTTCTTGGATTTGTGATTACCTATAGCGAAGCGTGGACGCGTTCGTGCATTCGCTTAATGAACCACTAGCTTAATGAACCACTAACAATGTGAGCCGTAGGACTATGCAACTAATCGGAATGTTGGATTCGCCCTACGTCAGACGGGTTGCGATCACCCTTCATACTCTCAACATCCCTTTCGATCATTCGCCGCTGTCGGTCTTCCGCAGTATTCCAGAATTTAGCCAGATCAACCCGCTGCTCAAAGCGCCAACTCTAGTCTGTGATGATGGCGAAGTCCTGATGGATTCCAGCCTGATTTTGGACTACATTCGGCGGCTGGCTGGCGCAGACAGTACGCTGATGCCAGCCGATATCAAAAGCTATCAAAGAGCGATTCGCCTGGTTGGCTTGGGTATCAACGCTTGTGACAAGACTGTGCAAGTCGAATATGAAAGGAACCGACCAGAGGAGAAGCAGTATCAACCCTGGCGCGATCGCATCCAAACCCAGCTCACTACCGCCTACGATCAGATCGAACCCTATGCTGCTAAGACTTCGGGCTGGCTAGCGACTGACAAAATGACTCAAGCCGATATCACCATCTGTGTGGCTTGGCAGTTCACTCGTCTGATTGCAGACGATGTCATAGAGTCTATTCGCTATCCTGGTCTGTCTGCTCTATCG
>JBCCOH010000124.1:0-16776 GCA_039111275.1 Cyanobacteria bacterium P01_D01_bin.1
ACAGGCGGCAGATTATCTTTTGTAAACCACGCCGCTGCCTCAATCTCAGCAGGTTCAAGCACCAGTGCCCCGCCTGCATATTCCGCAACAAATCCAACCATTAGAGAATTCGGAAAAGGCCAAGGCTGAGAGCCAAAATAGCGAATGTTTTTAATTTCTATACCGACTTCTTCTCTCACTTCGCGCGCGACCGTCTCTTCTAAAGACTCACCGGGTTCTACAAAGCCTGCTAACACGCTATAAATCCCTTCACGAAAGCGCGGCGCACGGGCTAGCAGGACTTCTTCCCCCCGATGGATTAGCATGATCACTGCTGGAGAAAGTCTGGGATACTGCCTTAGACCGCAGCTAGGACAGCGTTTTGCCCTCTCTGTTGGCAGTTGAATGGTAGGGGTAGCGCACCGACCGCAGTACTGGTGAGTGCAGTCCCAATCGATAATTTGTACGGCGCGAGCAGCGATCGCAAACCCTAGCTCATCCATTTTTTGATAGAGTGATCGCAAGCTATACCAGCCAAACCCCTCCGGTATCGCCCCTGCTTTGTCCACTGACACCGCCACACAGCCCACCCCGTCCAAATATCCTAGAAACTGAGTTTGCAGCGGCACTACTCCAACTAATTCAGCACTTGTTGCCAAAGGCAGCGCAAAACTCTCTTGATGGACCAACAGATTCGACCCATCGCAAAAAAACCACCAGCGGGGAGAAGAGTTCTCTTCATCCTTTGGGCTAGTCGCTGCGACAAAGCGATCGGAGATAGCAAACGGATTAGAACAATACGGGAAATCTTCTAAATTAGAGTTCATAGATCAACATTAAATGCACGCCAGGTCAGACTAATTCGCGGACCTACTCCTTTTTGCCGCTTAATTGCGTGCACCCAGCTATCTTGTACTTTTGATCCCATATACAGCACCGAACCTGGCGGCAGTAGAAAAGCATGCTGCACCTCAGGGTTCAGCTTACTACGATAGGTCAGCTTGCGCGGATATCCGAGCGATACAATCGCCACCCCAGTGCCCGGTTGCAAGTCGGTCGTATCATCTGCATGGAATCCCATCTTGCTTCTACCCGTCTCATAAAAGTTCAGCAAACAATTGTTAAATTCAACGCCCAGCACCTGCTTTAGCCGCGTTACGACTGGCTTTAGTGCCGGATGCATCGGCGCTGCTGGGTACGTCATCTGCGCGTAGTTATAGGGCACGCCAAACGAAGCTGTCCGCCTAGCTGCCATACTGCCCTCCCACGAAATCGTTTCACGCAGCGTATTGAACAACGTCATCTGTTCAGATAGGAAATCGTCGACAATCAGTAACTCAGGCTTGGTCATAGAGAACGTTTGAGCATCGAATTAATTGACATAATCCAACACAGAAAAGAACACAGAAAAGAACAAACAAAAGTAGCACCACTGTCCGTCCTTGTGAAATCACCCTGATGGGTACCACCCCTCACCCCAGAAACTGCATAGATTGGACTCATCACTTAAAGCAGTTAAACAGCAATTAGACAGATTCAGCTACAAACATAAGTCAAAGGATACAACTTTATGGAATCTCGTAAGCAACAGGCCCTAGACGTTCGGATTGCCGCCGCCAAACTCGCCTACGACCGACCTCATGCAGAGCAACAGGCCAATGGTGAAGAATTTAGCTATCGATTTGACGGCACCGAATCAGAGCGAGGCAGCAAGTCTTCTCACTTGGCTAACTACACAAAAGGGCTCCCTCATAGCGAAATTGATGGTCTGATCTGCAATTCAGATGACTATCAGCTTTTTGTCAGGGGCATCGACTCAGGCGATCCGAGAGACTTTCAGGCAACCCCGCTAGGTCCCAAAGGGTCTACGCCCGGTGGCACTATTGAATGGAAATCTGCCTACTCTCAAAGTCACGGTGTCGATGTGCGGGCTTGGGAGAGCGCTGGAGCAGGACTTGCCTTTGATCTAGAAGGCCCAGATGCGCAGTCCGTAGCCCTACCGCCAGCACCAGTTGTCGGCAGCGATGAGCTGGCAGCTGAGATTGCTGAAGTCTATGAGATGGCCCTGCTGCGCGATGTTCCATTTACCGAATTTGGCACTGACCCCAAAGTTGCCGCATCTGTGGAAAGACTCAATCAGCTGAGCTGGTTTAACGGTGAAAATCTAGAGAACCTGAGCGAAACTGAGCAGCGCCGCCGTCGTGATCAGATCACTCCTCAAAACGCTTTTCGCGGCACTACCTTCGGCGATACGGTTGGCCCGTATATCTCGCAGTTTCTGACGCGTGGCACCCCAGAGATTGGCTTCAAGTACGACAATGTAATGGATGGTCGTATTGCCTACGGCGCAATCACACTGAGGAACAGAGTTCGCGTTGCTACGCCCCACAAAGACTACATGACCAGCTGGGAATGGTGGCTCGATGTGCAAAATGGCGCAGATCTAAGAGGAACAGAGACCTATGTCTCTAAGGGCGATCGCTATCGATTTATCACTACCCCCCGCGATCTAGCCACCTATGTCCACTACGATGCGCTCTATCAGGCGTATCTCAACGCCTGTCTAGCGATGCTGTCTATGGGCGTTCCCTTCGATCCAGGTCTACCGTTCCAAGCTGCCGACAGCCTAGATCACCAGCAGGCGTTTGCTCACTTTGGGGGTCCTCATATCCTGTCTCTGGTCACCGAAGTGGCGACCCGCGCGCTCAAAGCTGTCCGCTATCAAAAGTTCAACGTACACCGTCGACTGCGCCCCGAGGCGATCGCGGGCCGTATTCACCAGTGGCGCAGCACGCAAGCTGCTAACCTAGCACCAGTCGCCGAACTCAGCACCCGAATCAACGAAACCCTACAGGCCGTCAAAGCGCATAACAAAGCGCAAAACGACCAGTATCAGGCATCCACTGGCAGCCTAGAGTTTGACCGTGACGATGTCTACCTGTTACCAATGGCCTTCGCTGAAGGATCGCCAATGCACCCGTCCTATGGTGCGGGTCATGCCACAGTCGCGGGCGCATGCGTCACCATCCTCAAAGCTTTCTTTGATCATGGCTACGTGCTACCAAAGCCTTACGTATCCCCTACTACAGACGGCAAGTATCTAGAAGCCGCTCCCAGCGATGGCATCACTCTAACTGTAGAAGGCGAGCTCAACAAGCTAGCGTCTAATATCTCTATTGGTCGCGACTGGGCTGGCGTTCACTACTTTACCGACTATTCCGAGTCGATTCGGATGGGCGAGCAAATCGCGCTTGGCATCTTGGAAGAACAAGGGCTGACTTTTGGTGAGAACTTCAGTATGACCGTTCCTCTGTTTGATGGAGGTACTGTCCGCATTTAGACGCTCCGCATTTAGACGCTCCGCATCTAGTCAGTTTGAGTGACAGGGCAGGGGTTTTGTAGGTAAAGCCCCCACCTTTTGTAAAGACAAGTTGCTAGGGTGTGATGCTACCCTAGCAACTTCGCATAAAATAATCTATATATAGGAATCGAGAATAATAGTCTCCAGATAGTTATTCACATTATCAAGAAGGAGCGAACATAATGTCGATACCCCTTGTTGCGTTCTAATTTAAGAGGAAAATACAATCGCTAAAAAACCACTCATCAATCAACAGATCCGTTCCGCGCAGGTTCTTCTGATTGACAACGAAGGTACCAATCGCGGCCTGACCGACACTCCAGAGGCACTGGCCTTAGCAAAAGCGGCCAAGCTCGACCTCGTAGTGGTCTCACCCGACCAAGACACACCAGTTGCCAAGATTCTAGACTATGGCAAGCACCAGTATCAGAGTCGCAAGCGCCAAAAGCAGAGCGCTCGCACGTCCGTAAAAGAAGTCAGACTGCGTCCTAATGTCGGCGATTCTGACTACATGGTGCGAATCAATAAGGCAATCGCCTGGCTAGAACGCGGCGACTCTGTCAAATTTCAGGTCCGCCTGCGAGGCCGCGAACACCAGCATCGCGATCGCGCCACAGACCTACTAAACCGCGTCGTAGAAGATTTATCAAAAGTCAGCAAAGTTCAAACCTTTGACAGACGCTCGCTGATGGTCCAGGTCGTACCGAACTAAAACAGGCGACCCAGCAATTCTCATAGAAAAAAGACCAGGGCAGACTTTATACCTATGCCCTGGTCTTTTTTGAAGGCCATTCATCTTACTCTTCGAGAAGGGCAGAGCCCTACATCCTTCCGCCTTCATCGTTCCCCTATGCCTGACACCCGCCGCGCCGCACCCCCGCTCAACTTCATTCGCCCGGCATACAATCCCTGGATCATGCGGGTTGTTCACTGGGTACTTCCTTTCCTGCTGCGCGTTCGTATCCGTCCTTGGCTGCCTGTTGGCATCAGCCGAATAGAGGTCGAGCATACAGATAGACTAGTCAAACTCTACGCGGAACTAGAAGCTAGAAAGTCTCGCTTTCTAATAGCGGTGCGTCACGTAGAGGTAGATGATCCGCTAACTGGGCTCTATTTATGCTCGCGGGCGGTAAAAAAAGCAGCAAAGGACCAGGGAATTTCGCTAAAGCAGCCTATTCACACGCATTTTCTGTACGAGCGAGGCATGACTATCTGGGCCGGAAAGGGACTCGGGTGGATGCTCTCACGAATTGGTGGCGTGCCGATTCGGCGTGGGAGGCGGCCCGACTGGGTGGGGCTAAAAGCGGCTAGAAAATTACTGATCGAAGCATCGATGCCGATGGTGGTGGCACCAGAAGGGGCGACCAATGGACACAGCGAGCGGCTAGGGCCGCTAGAGCCTGGGGTTGCACAGCTGGGCTTTTGGTGTGCGGAGGATTTGGTACGCGATCGCCGCCCAGAGAAAGTCTTCATCATTCCCATCGGCATCCAGTACCGCTACGAACAGGCTTACTGGCCAGCACTGCAAACACTGCTAACTCGGCTAGAAAACGAGAGTGGCCTATTTCAAACAGAATCGAATCAGCAAGCAACGCTGGCTCCAACCGCTGACAAAGATTGTTACTTACGCATTTTTAGGCTCGGCATTCATCTGATGACAACGATGGAAGCCTTCTACACCAAGTTTTATCCACAGTCATTCCAAGCCTCTGAGGCTCCAGAGAGCTTTCAGGCTTCAACTGCACCAAAGAAAGACGCAGAAAATCTCTCCTACTCTAAGATCACAAAGCTGCAACCTGCTGATTACTCCGAGCGACTGCACACGCTGCTAGACGGTGCTTTGAAAGTCGCGGAGCATTTTTTCAACCTTCCTAATAGAGGTACATTTGTTGATCGCTGCCGACGCTTAGAAGAAGCTAGCTGGCAGGTGATCTATCGTGAAGATTTACCAGAACTTCAAGCCCTCTCACCGCTAGAAAGAGGACTAGCAGACTGGGCAGCGCAGGAAGCTAGCCTCAGAGAGATGCATATGCGAGTTGTAGAAAGTTTTGTTGCTGTAGACGGCGAATATCTACAAGAAAAGCCTTCGTTTGAACGCTGTGCTGAGATGGCCCTGTTGATGTTTGATCTAGTCGACAAGCTCAGCCCTCGCGTGAAGTTTGGCGGGTCACAATCTGGTCGGCCCAGACTCGGAAAACGCTGGGTGCAGATGACTGTGCAGCCGCCTATCTGTGTGAGCGATCGCCTCGCGGACTACCAGCAAAATAGACGCTCGGGTCGAGCCGCCGTTGCTGCGCTGACCGAAGAAATTCGACTGTCTTTAGAAGACACGATTGAACGCTGAAGCCTGTCTTGATCGCAGCGACCACCTGACTCCTAAATTATTTGCAAGCACCGTTTGATCATTCTTGTAGTTACCAATTCTTTACGACTCTGCGAGATAGGTGTAGCGATCCATACCTGCTTTGTAGTTATCCATTAGTCTTCTGGCTTCTGCGATAGTAATCTGTCCTTCTTGTAGAGCCTGCTCGGAGCGGCGGCGAATCTGTTCGATCATGTCTTTGGGGTCGTATTGTACTTGCTGAAGGACCTCGTCGGTAGTGTTGCCGCGTACGACGTGTTCGATAGTATATCCCTGTTGAGTTTTGGCTTTGGAAGCGAGATGAATGTGGACGGTGTTGATGTTGCCGAAGAGGTTATGGAGATTGCCCAAGGTTTCTTGGTATGCGCCGACTAGGAACATGCCAAGATAGTAGGGCTCGTCTGCTTGAAGAGAGTGGAGCTCTAGGATGTCTTTTGTTCCCTTGGGACTGATGAAGCGATCGATTTTGCCGTCGCTGTCGCAGGTGAGATCGGCGAGGGTAGCGCGTTTGGTGGGTTCTTCATTAAGTCGATGAATGGGCATGATTGGAAAAAGCTGACCAATTGCCCAGGTGTCTAGAGCGGCCTTAAAAAGGGAGAGATTGAGATAGTAGATGGAGGCCATGCTGTTCTCGAGATGTTCTAGCTCTTCGGGAACGTAGTCTTGCTGTTGTAATAAAGCAACAACTTTCTTGCAGCAGCCCCAGTAGAGTCTTTCTACTCGGGCACGTTCGGCTAGGCGCAGATAGTTGAGATTGAACAGGCTAGCGGCTTCTTTTTTGAATTGGACGGCGTCGTTGAAGGCTTCTTGGTAATTGTCGGAGTTGACAGTGGTGTAAACGTCCCAGAGTTCGCGGATCAGGTTGTGTTCACCATCTTGGTAGGGGGCAGGTTCCTCGGGGATGGCTTCGCTGGTGCCGAGAATATCGAAGACAAGGACAGATTGGTGCGAGGCGATCGCACGTCCACTCTCACTTACCAATGTCGGCATTGGCATATCCCTAGCCACGCAGGCATCTTTTACATGGGCGACCACGTCATTTGCATAATTTTGAATGCTGTAGTTCTTCGATCCTTGCGAGCTAGTCTTTGACCCGTCATAGTCCACACCCAGACCACCACCGACATCGAGATAGCCCATCGGAGCACCTAGGCTAACTAGCTCCACGTAGATTTGGCAGGCTTCTCGCATGGCTTCTTTGATGACGCTAATCGCGCTTACCTGAGAGCCAATGTGAAAATGTAGAAGCTGCAGGCTCTCTAGCATATCTGCAGCTTTTAACTTCTCGACTACAGTGATAATTTCGGGAATGGTCAGACCGAATTTAGCTCTGTCGCCGGCACTCGTCCCCCACCGACCCGAGCCTTTGGCCGCAAGCTTAGCCCGAACGCCTAGATTTGGCTGGATGCCCAAACGCTTTGCGGTAGCGATCACAACCTCCACTTCCTCCACCTGCTCTAGCACGATAATCGGCTTCTGTCCTAGCCGCTGGCCTAGCATTGCCGTTTCGATATAGGACTCATCCTTATAGCCGTTGCAGATAATCAGCGCCCCTGGCGTGTTCAAGCTGGCGAGGGCAATCATTAGCTCAGGCTTGGTTCCAGCTTCTAATCCAAATTGAAAGGCTTTGCCAAAGCGGACTAGGTCTTCGACTATATGCCTTTGCTGGTTGCACTTGACTGGGAAAACGCCCTGGTATACACCTTCGTAGCTGTAGCGGGCGATCGCCTTAGCAAAGCAGGCATTCAGCCGCTCTAAACGATCTGCCAAAATCTCGGAGAACCGAATCAGCACCGGTAGCTGAAAGTCTCTTTGCTTTAGCCCTTCTACTAGCTTTTTAAGATCTAGAGAGCCCCCGCGATCGCCCTGCGGGGACACGGTGATATTGCCTCTAGCATTGATTGAAAAGTACGGTTCGCCCCAGCCTTTAATCCGATAAAGCTCCTCGCTATCCTCGATTGTCCACCGACTGGCAGCAGAGCCCGCCTGATTCTTCTCGGCGCCTAGCTGCTTGGCTTCGTCCTTAGTCGGTGCGTCAGCAGTAGAATCGGCAGGCGTGTAGGTTAGGCTCACAGGAATAGGGTCTCCTTGGATTTGTCTGGGTTTTGTCTAGAACAGTTTGATAGTTTCTGATTATGGTATCCCGCATTTGCACCTAGAAACCGATTAAATGCGGTATTAAAGCGAAGGTTGTTGGCTTGTATATTTACGGATTTTTGTAGGTTTTGAGAAAGGGATCATCTCAATGATCTGCTTTTTGTATTATTGTCAGATATCTCTTTTTTTACGCTTCACTTTTTCACAGTGCCTCTACCAAACAAACTAAAAGCATGAGATACCTTTCTACCCGTCCCACTTTTAACTATGCTATCTTGCTGCGGGTTGCTTTTGCTCGCATGGTGGATACTGTCGTCACCAAACGAGCTGATGACCAGCGAGGCTTTGGCCCTGCCAATTTGGCTACTGTACTGGTCAAAACGCTGTGCGCAGATGTTGGGATGCTGCTGATTGGCTGGCTAGTGGGTGCGTTCTCTATCTGGACGATCAGTACGATTGCTGTGCCTTACCATAGAGCCGCTGCGCTGTTGCCGCCTGGGTGGTTTGTTCTAATCAGCTGTTTGTTGTTTCCTTTTATATGGCTGGCTACCGATGTGATTAAAGCACTGAGCTATCCTCAGGCGCTGCCGTTTGCCGGACTCAGAACGGTTCTACAGAAGAGCTACCAGCAGCGTTTTTATTGGCTGCTAATGACGTTTTGCTTTGTCGCAAATTTGACGTTGCTGTGTGCGTTAGCTACGAAAATGCTGCTGATTTCAAAGCTGTTCGTATCAGCACTGCTCGTAGTTGTGTTCCATGCTTTTAACAAAAGAAAGTTTTCTCATCGTCTCAGTTTGTTTATGGCCAGTGTGCTATTCCTAAGTTTGTTATTTGCTAATCAGGCTGTTGTTACAGCGCGGCTTACTGCTAGCTTTGCAGAGAGTATAGCCAATTCGCTCAATCTAAATAACTGAGGAACGTGCGTCTAAATAACATACCGACTACATATCAACACGCCGTAGGGGCATAGCATGCTACGCCCCTACAGGAAGGTGGGCTATTTGTCAGTATCTCCCTAAGGCAAGTTTGTTTATCTTTTTTCTTCTTATATCTTCTAGAGATTTCTTGTCTTCTATAGATCTATCTAGAGAGATTGCTTAGGCTTTTGTAATGGCTTTGGATCGAGCGGAGACAGCAGCCGATTCATGGCTTGTAGCTGCTCTGCGGTCCCTAGGCAAATTAGAAAATCTTTTGACTGTAGCTGCACATCTGCGGTTGGACCGATGATTAACTCGCCGTGGGTGCGGCGAATAGCCACAATCAAAACGCCTGTATTTCGCCTGAGCTGCGCTCTTCTGAGCGTCTGGCCAATTTGCGTGCAGACCAGCGGGTCCAGGCAGAATTCTTCCATGTAGTAGGTGCGATCGCCACTCGAAAAAATCCCATCCATAAAGTCCATCACCTGAGGGCGCAGCGCCGCCGCCGCCATCCGCTTGCCGCCTGTAATATACGGCGAAATCACTGCATCAGCACCTACTCGGCGTAGCTTTTGAATGGCTTCACGGCTACTCGCTCGCGCAACAATTCGCAGATTAGGATTTAGCGTTCTCGCTGAGAGAACGGTGTAAAGATTCTCAGCATCAGAGGTCAGCGCCGAGACCAAACAAAGCGCCGATTCTATATTTAACAAATGCAAAATGTCGTCTGAGGTGGCATCACCTTGCACCGCGATGAAGCCCAGAGACTGCGCTTCTTCTACCGATTCAATTTCTGCATCGACGACGATAAATGGAATCTTTTGCAAAGAGAATTCTTCTGCAATTTGCCTGCCGGTCCTGCCAAATCCACACAGAATGTAGTGTCTAGAGAGATTTTGCATAAGCTTACGACGTTGGTTTAGGCGAATGCCTTCTTGAAAGTAGCCTTTGACAATCGCTTCTGTAAATCGATTGGCCATATAGCCGATGGCCACAATTCCCAAGAAGATTAGCACCGTAGTGAATATTCGACCGCGATCGCCCAATGGCCGCACTTCCGAAAAGCCCACAGTCGTCAGCGTAATCACCGTCATATAGAGCGATTCCGCAGGACTCCAGCCCTCCACAATCCAATACCAAAGCGTACCGAATAAAATGATAGCGGCTACCGCCAAAAGCCCCCTCAGCAGCTCTCGTCGCGTTGCCTGATATCTAGCCTGTATGGCTGTGTGGTAGCGGCTTTGTGGCTTGGGCGGGCGAACAAATGGCAGTGGCAAGCTGATCATGCTCCTTAGCGCAAAGCTAGTTCGCTTCAAGCTTACGATTGAAGGCCCTAGATAACAGCCTAGCTAAGCACAAAGTTGAACTGAGCCCGTTTACCCTCAGCCGTTTCTATTTCAGCCATCAATAGCGCTGGCTGAAATAGAAAGTCTTTTTCGTTAAGTGGTTCTTGAGGTAGGTAGAGCTGAGTGGTCAGCACCGGGCGGCTGGGTGCTTGCACCTTGATATGCAGGTGACGGGTGCGCCCAGGATACAGCCCTGGCACGATAGTTTCTAGCCAGTAGCAACCCTCAGCATCGGTAAACTGGTGGCCTCTTAGTGTGTTTCCAGTATTGTCGTATGCACCTTGATCATCGGTTTGCCATACATCGATCAAGCTATTGGCAAGCGGCATACATTCCGTTGTTAGCACCTGCCCTATCAGGATTAGTCTCGTGCCGGGTGTATCTGCGTCTAGTAACGACTGACGCTGGGGTGAGTTGGGACTATAGAACGGCCCTGGCGTCTGGGCAGGTGTCTGAATAGAGGTTTGAGAGCCGTCGCCGCAGGTAGGGGTAGGCGGTAGGCTTTGGGCTTGGGCCTGGTTTGGGAGAGTTGAGCTAGAGCGGTTGGTAGCGTGGCCACAAGCGGTGAGAGCTAGAGCAGTGAAGAAGGGGGGCGATCGCCGCAAAAAACGACGGCGACTAGTGCGAGATAGTTCTGTTCTTCTTTGCAGATTTGTATGCATGGGTGCAATATTGTGGAAAAGTTTAGGCGTGTGACGGAGTGGCCTTACCTGTAGTGATCTTACCTGTTTAACGTGAGTTGCAGGGCCCAGTAGTCGGATGTGTCAAGTAGTCGGATGTGTCAAGTAAAAAGTCGAGCTGTTTTGCGGCAGTCCGCCCTCGATAGTTTCAGGTCATGGTCAAACGTCGAGACTATTCACTGGACTATCCCCTGTAAGTACACCCGTCGCTACGCACCACCCCTCCGCTAGAGCGAGCATGTTTAGAGCGAGCATGTTCAAATAGAGCGAGTATGTTCAGAGTCAGGGAAGCGACCCCTGCAACCTACGTTAAACAGGTACAAGTCTGTTTTTTTGCTGTAGGATGATAATGATTATCATTCTAACTTTTATAGATATGATTTCTCCCACCCAAACCCTGTCGCTATCACCATTGCCACCGACACCAGACGCCTCCAATGGTTCAACGAGGCTACTGCGCATTCGACATACCTGCGCCCATGTTTTGGCCATGGCTGTACAGACCCTGTTTCCCGGGACGAAGGTTGCGATTGGCCCCTGTACGGAGAATGGGTTTTACTACGACTTTGATCGCGCTAGCGAATCGGGAGATGGTCGCGCGCTGCCGTTCACCCCAGACGATTTAGAGCAGATTGCGGCGGAAATGCGGCGAATCATCCGCGCCAACCTACCCATTATTCGCGAAGTGGTAGAAAGAGAAGAGATTCAGGCAGAAGTTGTCGAACTGCAAGAACCCTACAAGCAGAAGATTCTTGACGGCATTCCGGCAGAAGAACCCATTACACGCTATTTCATTGGCTGTGTAGACAGTCTTCCTGATGGTTCGGAATCATCTTTGCTTAGCTTTTCTGCTGACAAGCTAACTCAAAAGACAATAGGCAAAGATTGCTGGTGGGACTTGTGCGCGGGGCCGCATCTGAATTTTACAGGCGACATTGACCCGGATGCGTTTGCCCTAGAAAGTGTCGCCGGGGCCTACTGACGCGGTGACGAAACCAAACCGCAGCTGCAACGCATCTATGGCACAGCTTGGGAAACGCCAGAAGAACTGCAAGCCTACCTGCACCAAAAAGAAGAAGCGAAGCGGCGCGATCACCGCAAGCTTGGTCAAGACCTCGATTTGTTCAGTATTCAAGAAGATGCAGGCGGTGGTTTAGTCTTCTGGCATCCAAAAGGGGCCAGGATGCGGCTGTTGATGGAAGATTACTGGCGCTCGGCCCATCTTTCTACCGGGTATGAGCTGCTGTACACGCCGCATGTGGCCAATCTCGACTTGTGGAAGACCTCTGGGCACTTCGATTTTTATCGGGAGAATATGTTCGACTCTATTGAAATTGAGTCGCAGCAGTATCAGCTTAGGCCGATGAACTGCCCGTTTCATGTCTTGACTTACCAAAGCCGATTGCACTCATACCGGGAGCTGCCTCTTCGTTGGGCAGAGCTGGGTACGGTTTACCGCTACGAGCGCTCCGGGGTATTGCATGGACTGATGCGGGTGCGCGGCTTTACCCAAGACGACGCCCATATCTTTTGCCTCCCTGAGCAGGTTTCTCAAGAGATTTTAGGCGTGCTGAATCTTACGGAAACCATTCTCTCGGACTTTGGATTTACTGAGTACGAAGTCAATCTCTCAACCCGCCCAGCTAAGTCAGTGGGCACTGATGAGATCTGGCAGCTGGCCACTGACGCTCTGGTAGACGCGCTCAATGCGAAAGGGTGGGACTATGTGACTGACGAAGGCGGCGGCGCATTTTACGGACCCAAAATCGATATCAAAATTAAAGATGCGATTGGTCGGCTGTGGCAGTGTTCTACTATCCAGGTCGATTTCAACTTGCCGGAGCGATTTGACATGAACTACGTCGCGGCGGATGGATCGCGCCAGCGTCCAATTATGATCCATCGGGCAATTTTGGGATCTCTAGAGCGATTTTTTGGCATTTTAGTCGAGAACTATGCAGGCGATTTTCCATTATGGTTAGCGCCTGTGCAGGTTCGTCTGCTACCTGTGAATGACAAGCAGCGTGACTACGCCGAATCCGCAGCCCAACAGCTTCGGGAGAAAGGCTTTCGGGTAGAGGTAGATGCTAGTGGCGATCGCCTTGGCAAACGGATTCGCACAGCGGAGTTAGAGAAAATTCCGATTGTTGCCGTTGTCGGTCAGCGTGAGGTGGACGGGCAAACCCTCAGCGTTCGTGCTCGCCAGTCTGGAGATTTAGGCGCACTATCGCTAAGCGATCTGTGTGAGAAGATGCAGATTGCGATCGCCTCTAAAACTCGCTTCTAAACAGCTGTACTACACTAGATAACCCAGCACTCAAACCACTTACAGACGCCTATGCCTGAACTTAATCCTCCCGGTACTCCCGGCATCACGCTAGTCGCTGGCCCACCGGGAATTGGTAAGACAACCTGGATTAACCAGTTTCTCTCTGATTCAGAGCAGCCGCTGTTCTATCTCTGCCCAGGCGCAGGCGCAAAAGCTGGCGCAAAAGCTATAGATCAATTGCGCGTTGGCTATCGCTTTCCACAGGTGACAGTGATAGATGACAGCCAAGCCGCCGATCTGCTGATGAAGCTACCCGACCGGGCACAGGTTTATATAGAGCTGGGGTTTCATCTCGACTTAGCTGCGTTGCCCTTCAACCGTTTGCCCTGCCGCAAAGTAGCGATTGTTCCACCCGATCTAGCGCAGCTAACCGCACAGTCGGAATGGCATAATTGGGCAAACGAAATAGTAGCAGGCAACAACATTCAGGTTCCGGCTCCAAGTGATCTGCCGGATTTTTGGCGTTTGTCGCTCACCGGGCAGGTGTTTGACCCGCCGAGCTTGGAAGTGTTCTTGACTGAGGTCACAGGCGGCGCTTACGGCCAAGCCATTCGCCTAAAAGGTATTTTCGAACTGCCGGATGGGCAAGCCTTTTATATCGACTTTGTAGAAGGGTTAGAGGGACTGGAATACACCGAATTGAAGCTGGCGCGATCGCTCAGAGGACGTCCCACTCGTCCAAGCGGCCTAGAAGTCGTTGGATACAACTTACAACAGAAAGCAATGGCCGAAACGCTGAGAGTATCTTGCCTGTCGGATGAGCTACTAGCCCAGTATCAGCGGCAGTATCGGCAACATTACAAAGCAACTGATTCAACAGATAACACAACAAACAATACACAGGAGAGCGTGGTATGAAATTAGCAGTTATTTCCTGCATTCATGGCAATATTGAAGCGCTAGATGCAGTCCTTGCTGACATTGACACGCAAAGAGCAGAAGAGATTTATTGTTTGGGCGATTTGGTAGGCTATGGTCCCTACCCCAACGAGGTTGTAGAGAAAATTCGCTCGCTCGATATTCCCTCCTGCCAAGGCTGCTGGGATGAAGACATTGTCGATGGACTAAACGCCTGCGAGTGCAGCTATCCCTCACAGCTAGCCGAGCATCGGGGACGCCTTGCCCATGAATGGACAGATAGAGAAATTCATCCAGAAGTGCGTGAGTATTTGGCAACGCTGCCTATCACCCTTAAAAAAGACAATCTTTGTTTTGTTCATGGCAGTCCGAACAGTCAGCATGAGTATTTGCTGCCGAGCATGGATGGGTTTGCAGCGTTAGAAAGAGTGCTGGCTACCGATGCAGACGTATTATTTTGTGGCCACACCCATGTGCCTTACGAGAGAAAGCTCGAAAACGCCTCGCTGTCGGTGAAGGTAGGTGCAGCGGAAAACGGTGACTCCTCACAACAGTTCCAAGTACCGCTGAAGCGAATCATTAACGCTGGCTCTGTGGGCGAACCCCGCCACGGGCGACCCAATGCCACCTATGTCATCTATGACACTGATGCGGCCCAAGTCACCCTCAGAGAAATCTCCTACGACTACGAGAAAACTTGTCGAGCCATCGTCGATAAAGGATTGCCGCCCATTTTTGCTTGGCGACTCTCACATGGTATGGAGTTTGCCGAACGCGCAGACGATCCAAGTCATGTATGTGAGCGTTAGCAGCTAAGAAACTAGCAGGAGGAGTCTGGTAATAGGAGACTGGCAACAAAACTATGCAATGGGCAATTTTAAGCGGCATTGAGGGCAACTTAGCGGCCTATGAAGCGGTGCTGAAAGACCTGCGGCAGCTCCGTCAGTCGGTGACGGAGCTTTATGTGCTAGGTGATGTGATTGGCTTGCAAGGTGCTGATCAAAACGACAACGAAGCGGTGGTTCGACGGCTACGACATCCTGGCGCGGGTGAGCTAAAGCCTCAAGTGTGTGTGGGCTGGTGGGAGGAGCAGTGCTTTAGTTTGCATGGGATGAGTGGGGTGCCCGATGCCCCAGAGCTGATGGCAGCGGTAGGCGGCGATGGGGTAAAGGCGCTATGGGAGTCGGTATCGCGTGAGTCGGTGCAGTGGTTGCGATCGCAGCACTTTGGCTTTCACGAATTTGACTGCCTGCTGATTCACGGCAGCATAGCGGGCTATGCTGATGAGCTAACGCCCGAGACGCCTGCGATTGAACTGTGCGATCGCCTGATCCGCGCCGATGCCAACCATCTCTTTTGTGGACGCTCGGGCCGCACCTTCGAGTGCTGGGTCACCCCCACCCAACTGCACTCCACCGTCACTACCCTAGACGGCCCCCAACCCACCCAAGACCAGCGCAAATCACCCCGGCGCATCATCGGCGTTGGCTCAATCGGACGCAACCCGGGAGAAGCGACCTACACCTTATACAGCCCAGGCAGTAATCAGCTTTCATTTAGAACTGTGAACTATGGGCAAACCAAACAAGGAAAAATGAAGAAAGAAAAAGCAAGGGGGTTTGGTCCCCGATAGGCTTCTCACCGAACAACAAAGTTAGCTAACGTTGGAGTTGTGCGGCGGTCGGCATCTATCAATGCCAGTCACAAGTTTTTAACCCGCCGCACCAACGTAGTATTAGACAACTTAGCCGAAACTACCCAACGTAACTATCGCTGAGTCGTCTCATAAAACGCCTCTTTCAGAATTTCATTGCTGACACTGTGTCGTTTAAATTCAACCATCAGTGCGGACAACGTATCTACATAGCTGAAACAATCAATCACTTCCTAAGGAATTCCGGCTCAACTAATCTCTTGATAGGAATAACCGGCTTTTTTAACATTCTGATCAAAATATGAGCCATGCGAACTAGCTCCCATTAAACCTTCATAAACTGACAAAGGGACATTTGAATATTGATAAATACCGCCATGCAGAAATTCGACTTCTAGTGTTTGAGTATTTGGGTCATATCCCACTGATGCAAGATTAGATGATGAAACTGAAGTTCTATTCACTGCATTAACCTCTTGAAGTATCTACTGAATTGTTAAGCGAATATGCAAGGAAAAGTTTACAGATGACATCATTGCCCTACATATTAGCTTATTGATTATTGAAAAATTTATCACACTCATCGATTACATATTGTGGCACTGTTTGGAACATCGCAGGATTCAGCTGATAGATATAGTCATTCTCAATGTGAAAAGCTTGATTTATAAATTTTTGAATCACATCTGATTGAGTTGCATCCTCTTGTTTACCCTTGTAAACAATTCTATAAATATGAAGCTTCTCGTAATTACTTCTTGCTTGTTCATATAAAGCCTTCATTCTCAAATCATCAGAAACCAGGCTTATGATATTTGCGTAATCGAATCCAGGAAGAACTTCTCGAATCTCTTCGACACCTTCAGCAATTTCTGCTGTAGTCATCAACCTACGGAAATCAGCGTCGATATCATACATATCTGGTTGAAGCCTTTTGTGAACCACATTCGACAATAATTGATATGCCATTCCCTTGGCATTAGTAATTTCATAAGTTCGCCTAAGGTAGACAAGCTTGCTAACGATATTAATTTCATCAGCAAGAACATTAGTCTCACGGTTCGCTCAAAAATATAGCAGAATATCAAATAGTCTAATTGCCCCCTAAATCCGTATTCTAGCTAAGCTATGGCCGAGTTAATCAGTAACGAGCGCGTTGATGATATTCCGTTGCTGTTAAGCCAGATGCAGAA
>JBCCOH010000125.1:0-15797 GCA_039111275.1 Cyanobacteria bacterium P01_D01_bin.1
CGCTAAGATATCGTTCTCAATTTGAGTGGCAATACCATTAGCGATACCCAGGTGTCTCTTATTAAAGTACTTGCCACCTCGAATAGGATTGAAGCTATAGCGTTGACCATCGACCGTGAACTTTAGCTGAATGCTTCCATTGTTATTGATGGGTACAATGTTGCGCATTGTCCTAAATCTGTCCTAAAGCGAGTGTTTAGGAAAAACAGAGTTAGGCTGAAAGCCTGTAGTTCTAAGCGTTAGCGTTGCGTAAGCTATTGGTTAGAGCACCGCCCTGTCACGGCGGAAGTTGCGGGTTCGAATCCCGTCAGGCCCGTCTCTAAGCTTTCAGTTTGCCGCCGTATTTGACGGGTAGCTGCTCTTCATGCGACAGATTCATCACGTCGCTGTACAGCTTGATGTATTCTACTGCCGACTTTTCCCAGCTAAAGCTTGTTCCCATCGCTCGCTGCTGTAGCGCATTCCACTGCGGCCTGAAGCGGTAGGCTTCTGAAGCGCGGACCATGCTAGTGAACAGATCTAGCGCCTCGTAGCGATCAAAGCAATAGCCAGTCCCAGCTTCGTTGACCGGGTCGTTATGGCTAACGGTATCGACTAGGCCACCCGTTCTACGCACAATCGGAATGCAGCCGTAGCGCATTGCAATCATCTGACTAATGCCGCAGGGCTCAAACCTAGAGGGCATCAGGAAAGCATCGCAGCCTGCGTAGATCTTTCGGCCTAGTGCGTCGCTGTACATTAGGTAGGCAGAGGCACGTCCGGGGTAGCGGGCGGCTAGCTCCCATAGCTGGGTTTCGTAGTAGCGATCGCCCGTCCCCAACAGCACAAATTGCGCATCCGAATATGCCAAAAAGCGATCCATCGTCTGCAAAATTAGGTCGATCCCTTTTTGCTCCACCAGACGGCTGACCATGCCAATCAAAAATTTGTTTGGGTCTACTTCTAGCCCCATTTCTTTCTGGATGACCGCTTTGTTTTTATCACGCTCGTCCAAAGTATCAGCCGTGAAGGGGTAGCCGATTTTCTTGTCTGCCGATGGGTCAAAAGAGTCTAGGTCGATGCCGTTGACAATGCCGCTTAGCCGTCCACTGATAAACGAGAGCAACCCTTCTAATTCTTCGCCATATTCAGGCGTTTGAATCTGCTGAGCGTAGGTCGGCGACACTGTGTTGACGCGATCGGCAAACTGTAGCGCTGCTGCCATCACGTTATGGCCCTGCATGTACCATGGGCACCAGGCGTTTTGCTCTAGCCACCAGCGCCACGGCCCCTGATAGGCCAAATTGTGAATCGTAAAGACAGTGCCAATATCAGACGTATCGTGCATCCAAACCGGAATCATCCCGGTGTGCCAGTCGTGACAGTGAATGATGTTCGGCTTCCAGTGGTTCCAGGCAAACTCCGCTGCGCCGTTGGAAAAAAAGGTAAACCGCCAGCCTTCGTCATCGCCTCCGTAAACATTTTCTGGATCGAAGCAGGGATGACCGAAGAGATAGAGCGGCACGTCGCTATCAGGCAGCGTAGTCTCGTAGATGGCAAACGAGTTGAACATGGCATAGCCCCACCAGATAGGCTCGGCAGGCACGTCCACTTTGCTAGATATGCCGCCGTAGTAGGGCATAAAAACGCGCACATCGTGACCCATCGCCCGCAAGATCTTGGGCAATGTGCCGACCACATCGCCCATACCGCCAACTTTAGCCAGCGGTGCGGCTTCAGCGGCCACAAACAAAATTTTCATATCAAGCCCTTGGTAAGATCACTGCCTCTCATTTCAAGTTTATAGCGAGGTGATCCAATCTATAAAAATAGTTAAGGGCATTGTGATTGGCTCAGTGCGTAGATTCAGCTCAAATCACCCTAATCAGCAGTCACATCAGCGGCGGGCGCTTTGATCGCGACCTCTTCTTCTAGATCCTCTAGCAAGATCTCACGCTGACCAGGAATATGCGTCTTCTTATGGTCATGCTGCTGTTCGTTCAGCTCTTTTAGCTGACGATCGGCAATGTCAAAGGCGTCTCGAATGATTGCGTCTAAAGGTTCGTACTGTTTACCTGTGTCAGGGCTTTTGTCAACGACGACTTCCCGGTCTTCGGGCACGGTGATATCGAGACGAACGCGATAAGGAGAGCCGCTTTCGGGGTGGTCGTGAACTTTCTCTATCGAGAGATGGCAGCTACTGATTTCTCTGTAGAACTTTTCTAATCTGGCAATCTTCTCGGATACCAAGTTCTCTAGCGCTTCGGTTTTGTTGACGCCGCGATAGGAAATTTCGGGGGGGACTCTCATAGGGTTTGAATCAAAGGATTGATTTGCAGTCCTTTCACTGTGGGCGATCACACCTCACAAAACATCCCCCGTAGGTTGAGTCAAACTCCATAGAAGCTGATCTTAGGATCGATTCTCTGCGTTGATGACGTCTAAGATTTCCTGTGCACCTTGCGATCGCAACCGCTGCGCCAATTCTTTTCCCATGCTTTCCGCATTCGCAGACGCGCCCGTCACCGTATCTTTGATCAGCTGCTGACCATCTAAGCTAGCCACGATACCAACCAGCGTCAGCGTATCGCCTTCAACGCGAGTGTTTACCCCAATTGGCACCTGACAACCACCCTCTAGCTCTCGCAAAAAAGCCCGTTCGGCATAGCAGCGCTGGGCCGTTGGCAAATGCTCTAGCACCTTGATTACCGAAAGAATATCGTCGTCACCGCTGCGGCATTCGATGCCGAGTGCGCCTTGGCCGACTGCGTGAAGAGAGATTTCGGCAGGAAGGAGTTGGTGAATGCGATCGCTCATATTCAACCGATTCAACCCAGCCGCCGCCAGCACAATCGCATCGTACTCACCCTCATCTAGCTTGCGCAGCCGAGTGTTAACATTGCCGCGAATATCCTTGAACTGAAAATGTGGGAAATGGTGACGGAGCTGAGCCAGACGGCGCAGAGAAGACGTGCCAATCACCGCCCCTTCTGGTAGCGTATCGAGCTGCTTATCCTTGTGCTTTTCATGTACTACCAAAGCATCAGCCGGATCTTCGCGCTCGGTCACGCAGCCCAACATTAGTCCTTCTGGCAGTTGCGTCGGCAAATCCTTGAGCGAATGCACCGCAAAATCAACTTTGCGGCTGAGCATGTCATCTTCTAGCTCTTGGGTAAATAGACCCTTATCGCCAATCTTTGAAAGTGCCACATCCAGAATCTTGTCGCCCTGGGTTTCCATCGTGCTCACCTCAAAAGTAATCTCGGGAAACGCCTTGCTGAGTTCGGCTTGGACCCAGTGAGTCTGGACCAGAGCGAGCTGGCTTTTGCGAGAACCGATCCGAATGGTCCGAGTGGCAACGTTAGAAGACATACTAGGGCAGGCGTTTGCTATGGTGAGCTGCGGCGCTTTTTGCGCAAGATTACCAGAATATCCCAATTAGAGCGCCCGCTATTGGGAAAGCAGTGAAAGCATAAAGTTCTATAAACAACTGTGAACACTCCCTTACACAAAGTCCTATTAACACCACTGATTCAGAGGCTTTTGATTCACAAGCTTTTGTTTATCGGTGCGCTATCGGGCGTCGCGTGGACAGGTGTGCTTTCGCCTATAGCCCCAGTCGCACAGGCACAGCAGCTTGACCCGCAGCAGAGACAGGAATTTCTCGCTGACCCTCTAGACGAACCGCTCGACTCGCTGCTGCCAGTTCTAGTCGTAGATAGAGCGCTCAGCCCGCTAGAAATCAGCACGCTCAGGAATGATTTAGACGAGCTACAGGAGAGGGCTGAGGTGCTGCTACAAATAGGAGACACTCAAGCGGCTTTTGACCTGTTGCTACGAGAGGTTAGGCTTAGGCGTATATTCGGCCTTGACGCAGAATTAGACGCTATTGAACGCGTGGCTGACCTAGCTTGGCAACAACAGCGACCTGTGACCATACAACTGCTGACGCTAAGGACTCAGGCGGTTTGGAATGCGGCAAAAACGTCTTTGGGCGTCGAGCCTGAAGATGTTTTAGGCGGTTCAACTCCAGGTGTAGCAGAAGATTCCCCTATCAGAGGGGTAGCTTCAGCAGATAGAGCAGCGCTGACTCGGCTAGCAGATATCTTTCTAACGCTAAGAGATATTGATTCTGCGGTGGAAGTTTATCAGCAGCTAATTGCACTCAGCGAAGGTGATCCGCGCGAAGGGGATATTCAAACAGTCACGGCTCAGAAAATTGCGCTAGCAGAGCTGAATTTGGAGTGGTTCAAGTTTGCGGATGCGGCGAATTTGTATTTGGATTTGCTCAATCAGAACAAAGAAAATGGCGAGAGTGCCAATGAAATAACTAGAGAAATCTTTTATCTAGAGAGGTTGGCGTATAGCTATCAGCAGGCGGAGTCTTGGTCAAATGCGTTGCGATCGCAAACCGATCTATTAGATAGATACGTAGCGATAGGCGAAGAGGAGAAGCTACCGGGTTTGTTGGTTGCAATCGCCCAAAACTATCAAACCACGGGCCAGCCCAGCAACGCCATCCGCTATTACCGCTCTGCCTACACCGCCGCCCAACAGCTAGAACAGTTCAGCTTTTCTGCCAAAGTCCTCCAAGAACTCGGGCGACTGTACAAATCTGCTGATGATCTGACAGAAGCTTTGGTTTCTTACAACCTACTCGTCCTAGTCGAACGCCAAGCCTATAACGCCTACGGCATCATGAACGCCTACGACAACCTTGGCCAGATCTATAGAGAGCAGGGTGAGCTGTCCGCAGCACTTCAAGCTTTTCAACAGGGGTTAGTTTTTGCCGATCGATTAGATTTGCGAACGGCTTATTTTGCTGAACAGATTGATGCGATCGCCCAAGAATTATCAGAGCTTGAACCTATTGAGAAACAACAAGAATAAGGCAAGCAAGATGCCCACTCTAGCGAGAATCACCTGCGAAGACGCTCTCTTCACATTTCAAAACCCATACCTTTCGATATCCTGTGGAAACAGTGTCTCGAAAGATGTCTCGCAAGGGGCTTTTCAAAAGGCAAAAGGGCTATTGCGGAGGTTGAAGCCAGGCGGTCGTCGCCCTGCTTGCCTTTTAGGACTACGGGGGGAAGGGAGTGGTAACGATCCCGACCTGCCCGCTCCCCAATGGTCCAAGTGATGACATGATGCTCTCTAAAACTGTTATTTGATAGGTTAAATCTCAGTTACCATCGCGCTTTAGAACTTGTTCAATCTTCCAGAATACTCGCCTATATCTCGAAAAACTGAAACATATTGATTTGCCAATCCCCCGTCCTCTCGGCATAATATTTGACATGCTTGAAAAGATTAGAGACAACACAATTAGAGCGCTGAACAGCAATCTCGTAGCGGGCAATCTCTTAACGGGTAATCTTGCCGCTTATTCAAACGACGTATTCTGCTTTTCAGAATATCAGCCGAGCGACCTTCGCGAAACGATGTACGAGCCCGCACTTTGCCTGGTCGTGCAGGGTGAAAAGCGCACGATGATTGACGGGAGGATTCTCAATCTTGGGCCAGGCGATAGCGTGGTCATTAGCCACCATGTGCCA
Organism: Cyanobacteria bacterium P01_D01_bin.1; assembly: GCA_039111275.1. Classification (GTDB taxonomy): domain Bacteria; phylum Cyanobacteriota; class Cyanobacteriia; order Phormidesmidales; family Phormidesmidaceae; genus Phormidesmis. Next base: position 5,535 of record JBCCOH010000125.1, read on the forward strand.
GTCCAGGCTCAAATTACAAAAGCCTCCAGCTTAGAGCCATATATCGCTCTCATCGTAAAGATGAATTTGGGAATTCTACGCGATTTGCACCGTGAGATCGCAAAAATTATCAAGACATCGGACACAGGCTACTCCGTCGTGTCAGAAAGAGCAGATAAAGCGCTCCTCGAAACAACTTATCGCTTGCTTGAAACCCTCAGCGACCCTATCGAGTCAAAGCTCATGGGGTCGGCTGTATATAGAGAGCTACACCTAAGACTGCTACAGGCTAATCATGGTGGCATGTTGAGACAACTGGCGACAAAGGATAGTGCCGCGGACGGCATCTCACAGGCCATAAAGTTCATTCGCGAAAACTACGAGAAAGCTTTATCGGTCGCGGCGCTTGCAGCCGAAGCAGCAATGAGCGAATCTTCGTTCTATCAGAAATTCAGGGAAATAACGGGTACGACGCCAAACAAGTATCTCAAGTCATTGCGACTTCAAGAAGCCCACAATTTTCTATCACTACAGGGCATGAGCGTCACCCAGGCAGCGTTTGCCGTTGGTTATCAAAGCGTCAATCATTTTAGCCGTGACTATTCCAAGGCTTTTGGCGCATCACCGAGAACCGCGAAAGCCGCTGCCCAATAGGCAATCCAATAAGCAATATGTAGACTAAGCGATGGACCGCGAAAGCGACCCATAACTGACATCGAACACTTCGCCTGAGACCTTCGATGTCCCTTCACCTGCAAAGAAGGCCACAGCATGGGCGACATCTTCGACTTCAAGATGGGCTACATTCAATGGACTACTGGCAAGACCAGCCTCCGCAACTGCGTCGAAGGTGGGATTATTGGTGCCTGGCGTTAATGTCCTCAGAACCGTCAGATTATCGGCGAGAGGGGTGTCAACCAGCCCTGGAGCCACGACATTGCAGAGGATATTCGATTTCCCGTAGGTGACCGCTGCGGATTTCGCAAAACCGATGACCGCCCACTTCGTGGGTGTGTAGATCGGAAAAAGCTCATTCCCCATGCGTCCGAGCGCCGACGAAATATAAATAATTCTTCCACCGTTCTGACGCTGCATGAAAGGCGCGGCAGCTTGCGTTGTTTTAATAACACCGCCGACATTAATCTCGAAAACGGTGCTGATATCATCGCTTGAAAACTCTTCGATTGTGCCAGCCTGAGAAACACCAGCGTTAGCGACAACGATATCGAGGCTGCCGAATTCGTCAACAGTCCGCTCGACCGCACGCTTTTGAGCCTCTAGGTCTCGAACGTCACCTTTGAAGGTCAAACACTGTACGCCAAGCGCTTCAATCCGGGCTTTCGCCTGGCTAAGATCGCGTTCTGATGCCAGTGGATACTGAACGTTTGGGACGTTTGGTTCTGCGATATCGAAGAGTGCGATATTAGCCCCCTTAGCCGCAAGCGCTTCACCACACGCAAGACCGATACCCCGTGCACCACCTGTGATGAAAGCAGTTTTTCCGGATAGTTCTTTTCTAATCTCGGCATCAACTGAGGGCTGTACATCTGAGGGCTGTGCCTCGGCAGCGTTCTTGCCGAGAATCGTCGGGCCAGCCACAGCAACAGCCGCCGCTCCAAGCCCGGTAAGCCCGGTCGTAAGCATGCGGCGACGTGCAGGGTTGCTCGGTCCGTCTGAAGGGGAGCCAGCCTTTATATTGTGGCGCTCTGAACGTTTGGAGTCATTTTTGTTGATCATGGCGAAGATTATGTATTTCCATTAGCGGTGAGCTGTTCAACATCATCGTAAACGCCGCAAAACCCGGACAGGTGCTTAATCCTGTGAATTACTTGCCTAAAGCTCCAAGATTATGATGCCGCTTACTCTTGAATCCAAATTATTTATTGTGTTGCTGATTGATAACCGGGACTCGCAACGCTGAGATGAGAGCTTTTGAGAAAGGACTTCGACAGCGATAGCGGAGAAAGCAGGATATAGAATCGCGATAGAGCACACTTGTATGTTGTCAAGTTGATTGCGTATAAGCTTTACCTCAGCTATAGCAGGCAAAGTACGTAATTGAAACGGAACTAAGTGCTCACTCCATTGAACATGGTCAATTTAAAGAGATCAGTTGCCCACTCAACGCAGAACGCTATGTAGGTTCTGACTAAACGAGACAAGTGCTTGCCAGAAGGATATAGCAGGTTGAGTTCGTACCCCGGAAAAGGATAGCCTTGTAGAATAGGCGTCAATTGTCCGCTGTCGATATGTTTTTTCACTAAAAAGGGTGGAAGCTCGGTAGCGCAAACGCCTGACAGTGCAAGTTCCCGTAAATGAAGGTAGTCGTTGACCTGAATAAACGGATGGATTTCGACAGTTTCTTCCCCCAGTCGCCAAACTGTTGAGCCAGTAAAATTGTTCCAGGTGGCACAAGGTATAGAGTCAAGGTGACTGGGATGTTCGAGAGAGGGGCAGCCCTTTAACAGTTTTGGGCTCGCGACTAACACATGGCGATAGGTTCCTAACAGCTTAGAAACAGCCTGTTTGTCTTTGCGATCGCCAATTCTCAGCGCAACGTCAATTCCTTCCTCGATGAGATCGACCTTACGCTCTGTGGCGAGCAGCTTAATCCCAACGTTAGGATGAATTGCCTGAAAGCGTTGCAACAAGTCTCTCCACGGCAGAAAGTTGCTGGGCACAGAAAGACGTAGCGTACCTGACAGCACAGCTTGATACTGTTCCAGGGTTGAGCGTCCTGCTTCAAATGCTTCAACGCCTTGAGCTGCATGTTCAAGAAAACTTGCTCCGGCATCCGTCACCCGCAGATATCGAGTAGACCGCTCTAGCAACCGGAAGCCTAAGTCTTCTTCCAGTTGTTTAATCCGTCTGCTTACAGTCGCTACTGGGATCTTTGTTCGTCGGGCGGTTTCTGAGAAGCTGCCGTACTGGATGACTTTCACAAAAAGGGCTGCTGCATTGAGATCCATTTTATCTTTCCATTTTTGAGAAGATACTTTCCATTTTTACCTACTACTCAACAAAAATGAAATTCCCTAAACTGTCAGCAGTGGTTGTTTGAGGAGAAGCCGTGCAGCTTAAAGCTTTTGTGGAATCAGCTTTTTTGGGGTCGATGAGCGTACTGGTCGTGCTGACGGAAGGTGCGATCGCGGAGCGTCTCCACGGGAGAATCGCCCAAACCAGCCCCTCATCGCCTTCGATACTCAGCTCAACCCTGCTACGGGCGATCGCGCTGTAGAACAAATCGTCCTTGAACGGGACGGTGCAATCCGAACATATCGGCTAGATCAAATGATTTGCCCAGTGATAGAAGCCTACGCTCAAGCACCCGCTCGCATTCAGGTTGGCTTTGGCAATCCAGCGCTCGCCAACACGCCAACTGGTCTCCAGCAAGACACAGGTGCAGTGCTTCCGCCTGCGCCGCCTGGCACCGAGCGCATCGGCGTACTCACAGAGTGTGCCGACAGAAACAGATGTTGGGCCAAGAAACTACTGGATAATCGACCCAGCCTTTGTGATGGGACTGCCAGCCGAGTAGGTAAGCGTTTCTTATTTTCAAATCGTTTTTTACCAATTTAGGAGAATCTGTAATGACTCGCCCAGCTTCATCCGAACAATCGCTGTCCAAAGTTCCATTCGACAAAATAGGCGCTGTTTTCTATGGCCTGTGGGGACTATGGCATATTCGCGTAGTGATCAGAATGTTTGAGTCTGCGGCTACTCAGATGGAAGTAGGCCCTTTGCAAGCCCGAATTTATCAGGGGGCTTTTCATATTTTGTGGTTTGCAGTGGGATCGATTGTGATCGCCATTCTGTTCAACTGGCGCAACAGCCGTATTGGCTACTGGGCCAATCTGCTAATGATTGGCTGGACGGAGGTCGGATTATTTCTGTTCTTTATGCTACCTGGCTACTTTCCGTGGCTTCCTACCGGGTTTGTTGGCCCACTGATTTGGTTGCTAGCGGTGGCTTTCACAACACTGGGCTATTGTCTTAATTCTCAAACCGCATAACGCCCAAAAACGCATGACAACTTGCAGGAGAATATTAAAGATGAAAAAGGTATTCAGCATTAATCTACTGCTCTCTTTAGCTACAGTCATCTGTCTTCTCTCCTACGCCATTGGCGCTAAGAGCGTGCCGCCAAGCATTTCTGCTGGCAGCGAAAATGTAGCTGCTGAGGTTCAGGTTGCTTTACCTGAGAGTATCCAATGGCAAGAGAATCCGAACATTACGGGGGTAGAAAGTGCGATCGCGCTCGGTAATCCATCCGACTCAGCGCTGTACGTCCTATTTGGAAAGATGTCGCCAGACACCCCATTTCCAGCCCACAGCCATCCTGATGATCGGATAACAACCGTACTTTCAGGCGTGATGTACTATGGCATAGGTGAAACATTTGACCCCGCTCAAGTTCAAGCTTATCCGCCTGGATCTGTCGTTTACACGTCTGCTGGAACGCCTCACTTTATGCAAACCAAAGAAGCCGAAACCATTATGCAAGAAACTGGCTTTGGGCCGACCGGAATGACTTTCTGCTCAGCAGCACAATAGTCTTTTATTGATTATGCCTGTCGCAGCTGTGTGAGAAAATGTGGTTGGGCAAAGGCAACGCGAGGATGGCGAAGATTATCGCGATTTCACGCGAGATAAAGATGTTTCGTGGGAAATCGTTTGGGCTCGTAAACCAGAGCGAGCCGAGATTGCTGAAGGTGGTCTATGCAAAGGTACTGCGGAAACACAGAATAGCCTTGTCGGTCAGTGACGAGCTGCCTCACCGTTCTCAAGTCAGCTACGGTTATAGCGGCCTGCGCTTTTATCGTCGTCTCAAATACTTCCTCAAAATACTGTCGAACTAGGGGCAAATCTTCGTCGTAGGCAATGAGTGGTTGTGCCAGAAGCTGACTGACCTCTAGCGGTTTAGCAAGCTTTTGTTGTATCCAATCAGGCGCAGCCACCATGACCAAGGTCTCAGAATCAACTTGTTGGTAATCAAGCTTGGGGGTGTTTGGCAAGGATGCAGTAACGGCCAAATCAATTGCGCCCTCATCTATTCGAGCGCATCGATGTGGGTACCGATAGAGCGAGCAAGGTCATGAGCGATCGCACCTTGGGAAGGTTTTTACCACGCGCCAATCTGACGCTTTTTGCCGCTGCCATCTCTACTAACCTATAGACAGCTCACGACCATTAGGCAAAAAGCGAAGTGTCTCATATAGAGAAACAACGCGTCATCGGGTCGACAGTTGGCGATCGCTAACGAAGTTGAGTGGGTTGGCGAAGCCGCTCTCAAAGAGTTGTATAAGCTAATCTGGTTACACTTACTCAATAGATCTGCCCTACAACTGGCCAGCCAAGCTTAACTTGACTGTGCCCCTGTGCGTGAGCAGTCTTAATATTGGGCACTTCTTATCAAGAGCTATGGCAGAACCAATCAAAGTCTACAATTCAATGTCTGAGTTCTATGCCTCTATGGGTGGAACGCTGGAGCAAGACGTCGATTTTACGATTCATCGGCTAGAAGACGTTCATGGAGATGTTCCGGTAAAGTCTCCTATCTTTCGCGCTAACTATTACTCAGTACTCATCATTCGAGAAGGAAGAGGGCGATACATCATTGACGAGCAGTCTTATCCAACACAGAACGGCACAGTTTATTTCACAAATCCAGGGCATATCAAAGGCTTTGAAATCTACGAGCGCTCTTACGGGTTTGTCATCACCTTTTCAGAATCATTTTTGAAGCAATACGTTCGTGAGACAGTTCTAGATGATTTTCCCTTCTTGATAGCAGAAGTCGCTCCGCCCAGCTACCCGGATGATGACGTTGTTGAGATGTTCGTCCAGCTCGGTGAGCAGCTAATAAGAGAATATCAGTCCGAGTCTGACTACAAGTTTCAAATCATCGGATGTTTAGTCGTTGTGCTGCTGTTGAAAGTTAAAGAGCGCTTCTGGAAAGCCTATAATCCGCTAACAGAAGTCTCTACCGGCTCGACCATCGCGATTACGTTTAAGCGTCATCTAGAAGCTCACTTTCGAGATTTGCTGGCCGGGCAGAGCGATGGCGCAGCCTCTCCTAAGGAGAATCGCCTATTCCAAGTGCAAGACTACGCTCAGGCACAGTTTCTACACCCCAGTTACTTCAGCAACGTAATCAAGCTTAAGACTGGCAAAACAGTCAACAGCTGGATTTCTGAGAAAACAGTTGCAGAAGCGAAGTCTCTTTTGGGTCGCTCGTCAGAACCGGTTCAAGAAGTCGCCTCTCTACTAGGTTTCAAAAATGCAGCCCATTTCTCGCGCTTCTTCAAGAAACATGCTGAAGTCTCTCCCTCTGTCTTCCGAAAGAGATTGCAACAGGAAAGCTAACATTCTCTCAATCGTAGCCATACAGTTTTCTCACCCCTAAGCAGGCCCTTAAGAATAGGCAAGCCTACCTGTAAAATGTGCATTTATTTCCCAGGCTGAGTTTGGCTTAATAGTAATCAAGCAAAGGCAAACGCCGCTAAACACAACTACTGGGAGATTATTATGAGTACTAACCGCCGTAACTTTTTGACTGCACTGGGTGCAACTGGGGCTGTAAGCGCACTGGCCGCCAGCAAAGCAATGGCTCAATCGTCTTCTTCTCAAACTGCATCTGCTGAAACAATCTTTGCAACACCCTCGGCAGAAAGCCGTGCGCTCACAGGTAAAGTTGCTATTGTCACTGGAGCAAGAGCAAACTTAGGCCGAGCTTTTGCCCAAGCTTTCGCGCGACAGGGCGCAGATGTGGTGGTTCACTACCACCGAGCTGAAACGCGTAACGAAGCCGAAGAAACTGCCCGACTAGTTCGTGAGCAAGGGGCCAGAGCCGCACTAGTTCAGGGAGATTTGGGACAGGCTGCGAACGTCAAGAACATGTTTGATGTTGCCTTTAATGAGTTTGGTCGGGCTGACATTTTGGTGAATAACGCCGGAGCGATTGTGAAAAAGGCGATCGCAGATGTCACCGACGAAGACCTCGAAGCCATGATCAACATCAACACCCGTGGCAGCTTTCTCTGCACCCGCGAGGCTGCTCGTCGTCTCTCCGACAACGGCAGAATCATCAACATTGCCACCTCTCTGCTAGCAGGTGCAGCCCCCAACTATGCTGCGTATGCTGGTAGCAAAGCCATCATGGAAGAAATTACCCGCATGGGAGCTAAGGAACTCGGCGGCAGAGGTATCACTGTAAATGCTGTTGCACCTGGCCCAGTCGATACGCCCTTCTTTCACAGCATGGAAACGCCTCAGACAACTGAGTTTGCAGCGGGCCTCTCCGTAGCAGGCAGATTAGGTGCTGTCAGCGATATTGTTCCCATCGTAGAATTCCTTGCTATGCCAAGTGCTCAGTGGATTACAGGTCAGACTATTTGGATCAACGGCGGCTATTTGACACGCTAAGTTTTTCTGTTGAACGCACTTTATTAGAGCAATCAGCATTAGAACAATTAACTCTCTGCATTCAGCCAATCACTTTTTAAGGAATAACAAATAGTGAAATACCGCAAACTTGGCAACACAGATACTCAGATTTCAGCCATCGGTCTTGGCTGCATGGGCATGTCCGACTTCTACAGCGGACGGCAAACTGACGATGCGAAAAGCATCGATACGATTCGAGCCGCAATTGATCTGGGTATCAACTTTCTAGATACGGGCGACTTTTACGGCATGGGTCACAATGAACTGCTGATTCGTGAGGCGGTTAAAGACATTCCACGAGACAAAGTCTTTATCGCCGTCAAGTTCGGACAGCTACGCGACCACGCAGGCAACTTTATCGGTGCAGACAACAGCCCCAACGCAGTGAAGAACTTCTTGGCGTACAGCCTTCAGCGACTCGGGGTTGACCACATTGACATGTACTATCCAGCTAGAGTCGACCCTAACGTGCCGATAGAGGACACGGTAGGCGCGATAAAGGAACTTGTCGAGGCTGGAAAAGTTCGCTACGTAGGACTCTCAGAAGCAGGCCCCGAAACGCTACGACGAGCAGCTCAGGTTCACCCCATTGCCATGCTGCAAACAGAATATAGTCTGTGGACTAGAGATCCTGAGCTGGACGTGCTGCCGGTTTGCAGGGAATTGGGGACTAGCTTAGTCGCTTACTCACCGCTGGGTAGAGGCTTTTTAACAGGTGCATTTCAGTCCCCTGACAATTTTCCGCCAGACGACTTTCGACGCTACAGCCCGCGCTTTCAAGGTGAGAACTTTTACCGCAATTTGGAGCTGGTTGAAAAGGTCAAAGAAATTGCGACTGAAAAGCAGTGTACGCCTGCTCAGCTTGCGATCGCATGGCTACTGGAAAAAGATGAGAATGTTATTCCTATTCCAGGCACAAAACGAAAAGAGAGACTGCTTGAGAATGCGGGTGCAGTGGAGATTGAGCTGTCATCAGATGAAATGGAGCGAATCGAAGCGATTGTTCCAATCGGCTCTGCTAGCGGGACTCGCTACCCTGATTTCCTGATGAATACTGTTAATGTGTAATGTTTCTCAGACAGCAGTGCCTGTTACTATTTGGTAGCAGGCATTCACTATTGGTTGTTCGGCAGCGTAAGAATGGGAACGGTTCAAGCCGATGAATGAATCACAGCGATGCCGAGACCAGCAGCAACGAGTCCTAGGATAGTCCGTTGCTGGAACACCTCTTGAATGATGTTCGGGCTAAATCCTGACTGCTGACAGAATGCAATAATAGAGTCGTATAGAACTGGACCTATCTTCCGTGGAAAGCTGACTATCGGTTCCTGGGATAGTTCTCTGACCGAAACTGGCTTAGGCGCGCCGCCCGCAAGCCGATGAGTATCTGAGACGATGACTATCAGAGGTTCTTTGTAGATGACTTCGTAAGACAAAAGTGAGATATCGAAAGGAGGATGCAATAGCCCTGCATGAATCCTGCCCTCCACAAGCGCCTTGACTTGCTCAGAAGTGGCATAGTCAGCTTGAGCAACAACCTTCCTAGCCTCAATAAGAAACACCTCGCCTGCTGATGTTAGGCGCACGGTTCGCTTGGTTCGGTATAGAAGTTCCACTTCTAGTTCGATTGGCCGACTGGCTTTACTCCAAGAACCACTCGCGTTGGGAATATGGACTTGTATCACCTGACAGGTGGTAATACGAATGGCCCCACTGTACTGCCGTGGCACGGCTTTCTAGGAAACAGCTACTCATGGCGGAAAGTCATACCTCTGCTAGCAGGAGAGTTTAACGTTGTTTGCCCTGATATGCGCGGCTGCTGATTCGCCAAACCTTGTCCAGTCACTGACGTATGTGAAAGAGCCAGCAGCCCTACCAGATGTACTAAGCGAGAAGATCCGATACACAGAAAGTGGCACTAACCTTGGAGGATTGTGGTGGTGGATAATGGCTTATGCAGAAGGAATGGCTGAAGCTATCATCGCAGGAAACGAGCGTCCATTTGTTGATTGGTTTTACAACAACTATACTGCCGGTTCTTCCGCCATTAGCGAACAAGCTCGTCGCGTCTACATACGAGATTTTGAAGGTAAAGAGGGTATTGCTGGCGGGTTTGGTGTGTACCGCCATATGCTCACGACTGTTGAGCAAACTGCACCGCTTGCCGAAGATGAAATACAAACGCCTGTTCTCGCACTGGGTGGCGCTGGCAGTCTAGGCGCAAGTGTAGCCGAGCAGATACGGCAGGTTGCTCAAAACGTTGAGGAAGGCGTAGTCGAAGACTGTGGCCATTTCATTCCGGCTGAGAAGCCAGATGAATTAGTCGATCGCTTCCGAACCTTTGCTAGTAGCCTGTAGGTCAGAGTCTAGGACATTGAATCCGTACGTGTGACCGTAATCTTCTCTTCTTGAAAGGCTTCAGGCGTAGAAACAACTTCAATGACAAATCCATTGATTTCTATGTAAGCTAGCCGCACTCCCTCAAATTCAGGCACAGTCCATTCCTGAGCGATCTGGGAACCAAGCTTTTCTGTGTACCATGCGATGGTCTCGTCGTAATTCGCCGTCGATATCATGACGTGTTCAGCGCGAATCTGAGACAGTGGATCGGGGTGTGTTTGCTCAATGGCTTGATGGTTCTACTTCTGAATGCAGATCTGTTTCATTGGCACTCACAGCTATCGGATAGAGCGCTGAAACAGTGCCAGTAGAATAAAGACGAAAGTGGAAGGTTTGAATTGGCTTAGCATAGTGCTTTTCCAGCATCTAATGTAGAAGGGAATCCTGAATTAGCTCGCACCCTGACCAACAGCATCAGCTTCTAACAAGCTCCAGGTC
>JBCCOH010000126.1:0-15627 GCA_039111275.1 Cyanobacteria bacterium P01_D01_bin.1
AGCGGCTGTCCGACCCTGAGGGCCATGCTGGATTATCGGGAGACGTGCCAGGATTGGGACTATTGCCTATCGCCACGCAGTTCGCAGCTCACAAGGAGGTGCGTCAGGTAACGGCGACAGAAGGCGCTGAAACCTGGCAGGCCTATGAGATCCATATGGGTCAGACCCACCTACTGACGCCAGATGCCGATTGTCGTATGCGATCGCCGGACCTAGAACCTGTGCAGCCTCTAGTAGAAATCGTCATTCAAGGGCATCGGCGCAAAGAAGGAATTCAGTATAGCGCCGAGCATGGACAGGTTTGGGGCACCTATCTCCACGGCCTCTTTGAAGCGACCTCGATGCGCCGGAAACTAGCCCGTCTAGCCCGGGTGCCGGCTTATCGACCGGGCGCAACGCTCTGGCATGCGCATCAGTCCGACCTGTATAGTCAGATGGCGGACTTCCTAGAAGAATACTGTGACCTGGAGCCCGTTCGTGCCTGGGTCGGACTGGATTAAACCTGCGTGACCCGCTAGCGACTCTTTATCACATCCGCATTAATTCCACTATGCATCGCATTGCCGCCACGCCGGGAGGATGGAGCCCAGAGACCGAAGGGGTAATCATTCTAGAGCAGTCTCCTGCCCCGATCATCGTCCTCACTGCCGCCGATACGGAAATCCAAACCCTGGCGGCCAGCCTGTCTCTTCTACCGGAAGACTTTCCGGCACTGCGAGCGGCCAACCTGCTCCAGCTTCAGCAGGAGATGAGTATCGACGCCTACGTGGATTCGGTGCTGGCGAAAGCGCAGGTAATTGTAGTGCGGCTGCTAGGAGGACGCAGCTATTGGAGCTACGGTCTAGAACGCCTGCGAGAAATTGCTGAATCCCAGGACATCAGCCTGGTGGTGTTGCCCGGAGACGACCGCCCCGATCCAACGTTGACCAGCCTCGGCACGGTGCCGTTGACCGTCGCCGACAGGCTTTGGCACTACTTTGTAGAAGGTGGGGCCAAAAACCTAAGCTACGGCCTCCAGTACCTAGCACAAACCTGCCTAGACGCTCCCTACAGTCCGCCTCTCCCTAAACCAATTCCCCAATGGGGCGACTACTCCTTTGAATGGAACGTTCAGCACCCGGAAGTCCAGAATGGGAATGCCCAGAACCAAAATGCCCGGAACCAGGACACTGAAGCTAAACCGACAGTCGCCATTCTCTTCTACCGCGCCCATTATCTGTCGGGCAATACCCGCGTCATTGATGCGCTCTGCGAAGCGCTACAGTCCCGTGGCCTCACTGCCCGCCCTCTGTTCGTCTCCTCCTTGCGCGATGCGAACATTCAGGCCCAGCTTCTGAAGGCACTAGGGGGCGAGGGGGCTGCTGATCTGATTCTCAACACCACTGGATTCTCTCTGGCGAAACTAAACAGCGAGGCTCATCAAGTTGGCTTCTGGCAGCAACTGGACGTGCCTGTTCTACAGGTGATTCTCAGCGGCGGCAGCGAGGAACAGTGGCAGGACCAGTGGCGGGGACTCTCGCCCCGAGACATTGCGATGAATGTGGCCCTACCGGAAGTAGACGGACGCATCATCAGTCGCGCCGTGTCTTTCAAGGCGGTGCAGGCACAGCACTCGCAGCTAGAGACTTCGGTCGTGGTCTACGAGCCCAGGGCCGACCGGGTGGATTTTATCGCTGATCTGGCCGCTAACTGGGTTCGTTTACGGCGATCGCCCCCCAAACACAGCCGGGTCGCCCTGATTCTGGCCAACTATCCCAACAAGGATGGACGCTTGGCCAATGGAGTAGGCCTGGATACTCCCGCCAGCGCTCTAGCCATCTTGCAGGCCATGCAGAGAGCTGGGTATACGCTTACTTCCCACTCTGCGCCAGCGGACCCCGGCACCCCAAACGGTTTGCCCGCTACGGCTGAAGAACTCATGACCTGGCTAATCCAAGGTATCACCAACGACCCGGAAGGACGCCAGTCTCGTCCAATCCATCAGACTCTATCAGGACAGGACTACTACCGCTACTTTCAGCAGCTGCCTGCCGCCGTGCAGCAGGGCGTCATCGAGCGCTGGGGGGAGGTCGATCTGACAGCCGATATCCCGATTGCGGGCGTACAGCTAGGCAACGTCTTTGTGGGCATCCAACCGTCCCGAGGATACGACCAGGATCCTTCCCTGAACTACCACGCCCCCGACTTAGAGCCGACCCATGCCTACCTAGCCTTTTATGCCTGGCTGCGCCACCAGTGGGGGGCTCAGGCGATGGTTCACGTCGGTAAACACGGCAATCTGGAATGGCTGCCGGGCAAGAGTCTAGCGCTGTCGGATCAGTGCTATCCAGAGGTTGCCCTAGGGCCGATGCCCCACCTGTATCCGTTTATTGTCAACGATCCGGGAGAAGGGGCGCAGGCCAAGCGCAGGGCGCAGGCGGTGATTGTAGACCATCTGACGCCCCCTCTCACCCGCGCTGAGCTTTACGGCCCTCTTCTACAGCTAGAAACCCTGATCGATGAATACTATGATGCCGAAGCGCTAGACCCGAAGCGGCTGCCAGTGATTCGCGATCGCATCTGCACCCTAATTACCCAGGAGAACCTGAATCGAGATCTCAGCCTGCTGCCTGGGCTATCTCCTATTCTGCCCCGCCTACAGATTGACCAGACTGATCGGCCAGTCAGGTCGCTAATCGATCAGCCTATCGATACCAGCGCCTTCAGCGAATTTATTACCTGCACCGATGGATATCTCTGCGAACTCAAAGAAGCCCAAATCCGGGACGGGCTACACATTTTGGGTCAATGCCCGCAGGGACAGCAGCTGCGAGATCTGACTGTGGCAATTGCCCGGCAGCCCAGTGCTGGTCACCAGGGGTTAACGCGGGCGATCGCCGCCGACTGGAGCTGGGACGAGTACCTTGATCCGCTTACAGCAGACTTAGGGACAGAAGTTAAAGGGCTAGAGATTCCAAATAAACTGCTTCAGCCCCAACAGTTAGTAAGCCGCAACCTACGCACTGTTGGCGATGCTGTAGCCGTGCTAGAACATCAGGCGGCCTGTCTGGTTGAGCAGCTAATTATCAACGACTCTCCCACCGTCGGCCCCAAAACCGCCACAGAACTCACTTGGATTCGGCAGTGGCTACTGCCTAGCCTGGCTCAAACCTCCCAGGAAATCACTCACCTGCTGCATGGCTTAAAAGGCGGCTACGTGCCTAGCGGCGCTTCCGGCGCACCGACTCGGGGACGGGCAGATGTACTGCCAACAGGCCGCAACTTTTACAGCGTTGACATCCGCGGACTGCCCACAGAGAGCGCCTGGGACGTTGGGCGGCGGGCGGCGGAAACCCTAGTAGAGCGATACGTTCAGGAAGAGGGCGAGTACCCCGTCAGCCTGGGGCTATCCATGTGGGGGACGGCCACTATGCGCACTGGCGGGGACGACATGGCCGAAGCCCTGGCCCTACTGGGAGTGCGCCCGGTATGGGATGGGGTGGGTCGTCGAGTGCTAGATTTTGAGATTCTGCCCCTGTCGGTGCTGCGGCGTCCCCGCGTTGATGTCATGCTGCGCATTTCAGGATTCTTTCGAGACGCCTTTCCCAACCTAATCGACCTATTCAATGCGGCGGTAGAAGCCGTTGCAGCTCTAGACGAACCTTCAGGGATGAACCCCTTGTCCGCCCAGGTGAAACAGGAATCGAACCACTGGCAAACCCTTGGATTCAGCCCTGAAGAAGCAGAAACCCGCGCCCACTACCGCATCTTTGGGTCCAAACCGGGCGCTTACGGGGCCGGACTGCAGGGATTGATCGAAGCTCAAAACTGGACCGACGACCGAGACCTGGCCCAGGCTTACATCAACTGGAGTTGCTATGCCTACGGGAGACCGGCGCAGCCTGGCACCGAGGCGCTGGCGAAGGCAGATAGTCAAAATATCTCAGCTGGGAAGCTGCGCTCAAACGCCGTGCCTGACGTTTTTCAGCAGCGGCTTGGTCAGCTACAAATTGTCCTGCACAATCAGGACAATCGGGAGCACGACCTGCTGGACTCTGACGACTACTACCAGTTTCAAGGCGGCTTAGTTGCGGCGGTGCGGGCTACTCAGGGCAAGAACCCGACCGCTTACTTTGGCGATCACTCTCGCCCTCAGCGGCCCCAGATTCGCTCGCTGCCAGAAGAAATCAGCCGGGTCTATCGCGCTCGCGTGGTCAACCCCAAATGGATCGCTGGGGTGATGCGCCACGGCTACAAAGGCGCTTTTGAAATGGCGGCGACGGTGGACTACCTGTTTGCCTACGATGCTACCACCCACAGCGTGGCAGATTTTATGTATGCTGGCGTTGCCGAGGCTTACGTCCTAGATGCCGAGGTTCAACGGTTTGTTCAAGACCATAATCCCTGGGCGCTGCGAGATATGTCAGAACGGCTACTGGAAGCTCACCAGCGGGGCCTATGGCAGGCGGCCTCACCCAAAATGCTGGCCCAGCTCAGGGCAATTCTGTTAGAAGCGGAAGCTCACGTTGAGGCGACACTATGACGAACCCAATTGCGACCCCAGAGGAAAAGACCCTGGAAGAAAAGACCCCAAAGGAAAAGACCCGGCTACAGAAAATTAAAGCCGCTAAAGACCAGGCTAGAGCAGAGCGCGAGGGGAATGAAAAGGGGCTGTATCTCCTCTTTACCGGCTTAGGAAAGGGCAAAACCAGCGGGGCGATGAATCTGGTGTATCGCCATCTGGCCCATGACCTGCCGGTTGCCGTGGTCCAGTTTGTGAAAAACGATGGTGCCTATCCCGATGGCGATCGCATCATGCTAGAAAAACTCAAAGCTCAAGGATTCCCGGTCAGCATCAGCACCTTAGGAGGAGGATTCACCTGGGAGACCCAAGACCCCGACCGAGATCAGCATATGGCAGAACAAGCCTGGCAGAAAGCTGCCCAGCTCATCGCCGATCCCAATATCTCTTTAGTAGTTCTAGATGAGTTGCACATTGCCCTCAAAAAAGCTCGTTTGGAGCTAGCCCCTGTCCTGGCGGGTATTCAGTCCCGTCCAGCTTTCTGCCATGTGGCCAGCACTGGACGCTACGCCCCCCAGGAGTTGATTGAAATTGCCGATCTAGTGACAGAAATGACCCGTATCAAGCATCCCATCAGCGCTGGCATTCCGGCACAGGTGGGGATTGAATACTAGTAGTCAACCATAAAAGCTCTGACAGGTAATATAGACACAACGATGCTGGGCGCGGCATCAAAGCTGCTCATACGACGATCTACCGTTGGGTGCAGATTTACAGCCCTGAGCTAGACAAGCGCTGTCGTCGTCATCTCAAACCGACACGGTCATCAACCAAGTTTTCGGAGTTGCTGCGTAATCAGGAGGCTAGCAAGGAATTCGTCTATCTTCGATAACTTCTTGTAACAGAACCAGCAACTTCAACTAGAGCCATCTGCAACTAGAGCCATCTGCGGCTTGATCCGCTAGACCCGGCGAGCCAGCAAAAAGTCCAACCATAGGATCCTCTATATGTGTGGCCTGGTCCCTGATATCTAAAATTCTCTAGAATCGATGATTAGACCGCGAGCGGACTGGGCGGCGGATTCTCTAGTGGGGTGGACTTCGCCATCGTCTAGGACAGTGAAGTCTGGGGTGAAGACCCAGCAGCGATAGCCAAGTTCTGTGCGGGCGATCGCAATCACCCAATCGGGCTGGGTCAAAATATCGACAAGTTCACAGTGTTGCATAGTTAGAGATCGGCGTCGCCCAGCTCGCCATAGATAGAAATAGGTTGACAGTACGCTCAGCTCAACATCTCATCAGCATCTCAAAGGCGATGTCCAACTGCCTTGCTTTTTGAGCTGATTCATCTCGAATTTATCTACAGATTGACTCCATTGGATAAAGATATAGATTGCGCTAGGCTTAGACACATTTGGGTGGCATAGCCGTCTCATGCCCGCTATATTTTGGAGATGTCAATTTAGTTCAGGTGTACTAAAATCAGTATAGCGAATTTTACCTAGATCAATTTTCCTCCTGGTTAACTTCACGCCCCTTCTAGCCAGTCTCTTTCTAATCGGTGTCTTATTTCTCTAGTTCAATAGACCCACTCGATCACCTAGTCCAATCAATCTCCGGAACTACTTATGGCTGCTAACGCCTCTTCTGAAAAGCAAAAAGCCCTGACCTCTGTACTTACCCAGATCGAGCGCAACTTTGGTAAAGGCTCGATTATGCGGTTGGGCGAAGCTAACCGTATGCAGGTGGAAACTATTCCCACTGGCGCACTGACTCTAGATATGGCGCTAGGCGGCGGCTTGCCAAAAGGCCGGGTGATCGAGATATACGGCCCTGAAAGTTCGGGTAAAACGACATTGGCTTTGCATGCGATCGCAGAGATCCAGCGCCAGGGTGGTGTCGCCGCCTTCGTCGATGCCGAGCACGCACTCGATCCTTACTACGCAGAAAAGCTAGGCGTCGATATCGAGAATCTGCTGATTTCGCAGCCTGATACTGGCGAGATGGGCCTAGAAATCTGCGACCAGCTCGTACGCTCCTCAGCCGTTGATCTTATTGTCGTGGATTCGGTAGCTGCGCTCACCCCTCGCGCCGAGATCGAAGGGGAAATGGGTGACTCTCATATGGGTCTTCAGGCCCGGCTGATGAGTCAAGCGCTGCGAAAAATCACCGGGAACATCGGTAAATCGCAGTGTACTGTGATTTTCCTCAACCAGCTACGTCTGAAAATCGGCGTCACTTACGGCAACCCGGAAACCACTACGGGTGGTAACGCGCTCAAGTTCTATGCCTCCGTTCGCTTAGACATTCGCCGTATTCAAACGCTCAAGAAAGGTAACGATCAGTTTGGTATCCGCGTGAAAGTCAAGGTTGCCAAAAACAAAGTTGCACCGCCGTTCCGCATTGCTGAATTCGACATTATCTTTGGTGAAGGTATCTCCATCCTGGGTTGTTTGCTAGACATTGCCGAAGAGCATGAGATTGTGGTGCGCAAGGGCGCATGGTACAGCTACGAGGGTAAAAACGTAGCTCAAGGTAGAGACAATACAATCATCCGTATGCAAGAAGATCCTGAATTTGCGGCGAAGGTGAAAGCGCAGGTAATGGAGAAAATTAAGCCCGAAGCTATTCCAATTGAGCCTGAAGTAGAAAGCGTAGTGGCACCACCAGTGGAGGTAGATGTAACTGCTGAAGCAGGAGACGCTAACGAGGAAGAAGCAAAAACGACTAAAGCCAGAGGGCGTAGTAAAGCGAAGAAGTAGCTTTAGACGATAGCTGCCCGTACAAACTCTCCGTACCAAGAATCCATCTGAAAGCACTGAGCTGGCTGCTTTTGGATGGATTTTTATTGATGTGGATAAAGAAACTGTGAAAAGCGTCTGAAGTGATATTGATGACTAGCTCAGTCTATTTTCGTACGCATTTTTACTGAATAGAGTGGAAGTAATCCTTCTTTGTTGTATGATTCATGCGCTTGTTTGCTTCTGGTTTTTTAGCTCTATTAGTTTGGAGCGGTGTTAATTCAACGGTTGAAGCACAGTCTCGGTTTCAGTCACAATCTCAACCTCAATCGACTCATCAGCTGTTCCAAAGAGGAACGGCGGCGGCATTGTTTGATGCTAGAAGAGCCGAACTGATTTGGCGAGATATGATTCACCAGCTACCGACTAACTCGGCAGGCTATTACTATTTGGGACTAGCTTTAGAGGCGCAGACTCTCTTTTCAGAGGCAGAAGCGGCTTATCGACAGTCAATTCAGCTAAATCCGAGGAATGCGATCGCCCACTACACTCTATCCACTGTCCTTAGCGCCCAATCAAAAGACAGTGCTGCCGCCGAAAGCCTGCGCACCGCTGTCGATCTATACCTTTACGACGCAGCCGCCTACTGCGACTTATCAAATACCTTGTTAGAGCAGTACCAGTACGACAGGGCAATGGCAGCGGCGGCTACAGCCCTATCGATCGATCCAGACTATGCATTTGCTGAGGAAATGGGTTTGGCCTCGGTATGTACCCTAAAACGGTTTAGCCACACCGTCGGTCTATTGCAAGCAGCTACTCAGCTAGAGCCCAACGTACCCGAATGGCACTACCGGCTAGGGGCAGCTCTAGACCAGCAGGAGCGATGGGAAGAAGCGATCACAGCCTACGAAGCTGCGATCCGCCTAGATGCCAACTATGTCGATGCTTACCGCAGAATGAGCAACGCCCTACTCAAATTAGGACATGCCTCGGCAGCAGACGCCGCCTATCAAACGGCTATTCTCGTAGAAGCAAATTCTACGGCCAATTAGCTTTATTCTTTGGCACTATCTCTTTGAGCCAGGTCAGCTAGGGCAAGCCGAATTTGTTCAATCCGCCGACGGTTCACGCCCAAATCAGATTCGCCCATTCGAGCCGCCGCTCGAACTTGAACCACTGACTCATCTTCCGGAAAGTAGAACTCAGTATCGTCGACAAAACCCATCAGTCGACTTTCGGATTCTGCCAGGATGTAGCTATCGGTTTCCTCGACGATTTTTGTGCGAGGAACCACGCTAAGAACGTCTACTAGCTGGGCTTTTGCAGTTGCGCGATCACCTGTGTAAGTAAGGGGTGCGATCACATGTCCTTCGTCAGCCCCCTGACTGACCACACAGTTTGGCGTGGTTGGGCAGTCTGCTAGTTTGCCGTCAGTAACGCCCAGATTTTCGGGGCGATCGCCAGTAAAGACACCTTTCAATCCTGGCAGCACGGCTACTCTAGAAAAGGTCACATCGGCAGATGTAGCTGCTTGAGCCGAAAGCGGACTGCCAAGAATCATCAGTACTGATAAGGCAATTGTAAAAAAAGTAGACAGAACAGATCTCACAGTAGCTACGTGCTCCTTAATATAGGGTTAGGTACTCCCTAGCGTTACACATCGCAGGGCCGGGTGCAGACAAGAGATGGACATGACCGTAAGCCTAGAAAATCAACTTTTGGCACTGCCTTTATCGACACTGCCCTGGATTGACCTACCCGATTCTTTGGAAACGCTAGGAAATTTTGCCACTCAGCTACAGCGAGTGACTACTACAGCGATATCTCATCCCATTTTGGCGGTAGTCACTCTACTGCTGAGCATTGGGCTAATTCAGCTTGCTGCCGATCTGGTGAAACGAACAATCCAGGCGAGTCTGAAGTTTGTACTAACGCTACCACTAGTTCTCAGTCAGCGTCTGTGGAAGAGAATCACGACCGATCCCGACTCCAAACAAACCCAGATCAATCAGCTCCTCAACCGCTTAGAAACCCTTCGACAAGAGCAAGACCAGGTGATTGCAGAGCTAAAGCCTTTACTCTCTACGTCTGTACTTACCGACAGCCCAAACGGCACTTCAGCCCCCACCCCGGTGACTGAGCGCAGCCGTAGAGCTTTGCTCTTTTCGGAAGAGTAGTCCACACTATGCCTGCGCCATTTTCTGCAACTCGACTTCTACCGTCTCACCTGAAACTGGCTGAATTACCTTTGTTTTCAACCCTTTGGCGGCAAGCTGCGATCGCACCCTATCCGCCCCATCGTCCGTCTTGATCGCCCCTGCCACCAATCCGTCATAAGTCACCTTTCCGGCTTCTGCTGTCGGCAGCATTATCTGAGGCCGTAGTAGCTCAGCTAGCTGTAAAGCAGGCGCCTCGCCACGAACAACAGGCGCAATTCCCATCAGCGTAATATCAGCCATCGGTGTGATCACTACATCAACATGGCCCAGATCCTTGAGATGCTCGGTATCGGGATAGCCGTGCGGTTCGTAGTACAGCCGCGTGTCGTCTGCGCCACTCTCTGAAAAGGTCAGTACGTAGCCATTTTCCTTTTTGTTCATGCCGACGATAGCACCGATAAAGGTTTGAACAGAGACCGTTCCATCTGGTAAAGCAGCAGAATCGCCGTGGTCGAGCACGCTCACCTGCTCGAATCCTACAGACTTAGCGACGCTAGCACCGTCCGGAGACGCCATCACGGGAATAGATTTATCTAGCTGCTTGAGGGTTGGTGGGTGAGCATGGTCGGCTAGTCCTTGCGACAGTAGGATCAGATCGATGTTGGCAGGTATCGGCGGCGGATCGATTTTGATACCGCGCACTAGCCACGGCAAGTTGCCAAAGGTCAAATCATCTACCAGCCAAGGATCGACCAGGATTCGTTTTCCAGCGGCTTCAATTAGCCAGGTATTGGCATCGAACCAGGTTAGCTTCATGGTTTTTATCAGGATATGAACGCATCTTCTCTAGTGTGACGAATTTTGAGAAGAGCCGTCTATTCTTTTCGAAGAAATCCGATGAGCTCACCATCTGAGGATACATTTGTCAAGGGCTAAACATGCTAGCTAAAGATGTAGCTTCAGATACATAACAGCTTTCTCTATGATCTTCATTATCTGGGGATCACAGAAGTTCTCCGCTACTGGAAAAACGTCGAAAATTAGCCGGAGTGCATAACTTTGAAGCATTTTTGGCTTCTTTAGTATTCCTTATGCATCCGTAATTATTCGTACAGAAAAAGAGAAGTGTTCTCTAGCTGCTTCAGTGATCCCCGTATAATTCTTGAGTTGTAAAGAAAGGCAAAGTAGACCGGATTTTCACCAAACGCTGCGTGAGCAGGCGTTCTCCACTATCCATGCGCAAGAAGCTACGACCCAAAAGCAACTCAACCAATCGCATCTATACCACCAGCCGCCGCAGCGGAATCATTGTTACACCGATAGGAGGGGTTTTACTGACGTTGCTATGTATCATTGCTCCGACAGTCTCTTTAGGTACACTCTGCCTATCTCTACGTCAAAATAACCTAGCGCTGAGCGAAGAGAACCAAGAGCTCAACGCGATCGCCTCTGAAGTCAAAGCGGAAGTCGATTCCCTTGGAGAAGAAATTGAAGACCTGCGAGAGTGGGCAGATACTGAATCAGACATTCCTCTACCAGAAGCTATCGAATCAAAAGAAGGCGAAGCTGATTCCAAAACCTCGGCTGAATCCGGCTCGGCTGAAGTTAACGTCAAAGCGGCTGATCCTCAAGAGACTACAAACTCCGGATTGTTTTCTAGAAACCTAGGGAGAAACGGCACTGCCCAAATCAGTAGGGACGATCTTCCCCCTAGAGGAGGCCCTTCTGTAGCAGTTGACTCAATTGAGATGCTACAGGAGCTGCGCAAGCAGGTTCCCACCCTTAACCAGGCGCTAAATTCTCAGGTCAAGCCCGCAGTCAAAGAAGCGATCGCCAAGGAAGCCGCCTACCCTAGCGGAATTCCTGTCGTAGGCAAGATTGAAATCTCATCCGAATACGGCCTGCGAAGAAACCCCTTTGGCGGTGGGGGCTACGAAATTCACAGAGGCATAGATTTTGTCGGCGATACCGGAAACATCATCACGGCATCAGGTGATGGAGTCGTCAAACTATCAGGCTATAAAGGCGGCTACGGGCTTACGGTGACTATCGATCATGGCAACGGATACGAAAGCCTGTATGCCCACATGTCGAAAACAGCAGTCGCAGTCAATGAATCAGTCAATCGAGGCCAAATTATTGGCTATATCGGCAATACCGGGCGCTCGACTGGACCTCATTTGCACTACAGCTTGTATAGAGATGGTGAGTCGATCAATCCGCGTCAGCTCTTGAAGCTAGACGACTAACTGAATCGTAATACGGTAGGATCGAGGTTGGATTTTCAGCGTTTGCGCAGGTGGTACCTATAGTGGCACCTGCGTAGACTGGGCAGACCTCATGGGCAACTCTTTTGGCAAGCTTTTTCGGATTACAACGTTTGGCGAATCTCACGGTGGTGGGGTAGGCGTCACGATTGATGGCTGCCCGCCGCTGCTAGAAATTTCGGCAGAAGAGATTCAGGTGGATCTAGACAGACGACGCCCAGGTCAAAGCCGAATCACAACGCCTAGAAAAGAGACGGATACCTGCGAGATTTTATCTGGTGTCTTTGAAGGCAAAACCACGGGTACGCCAATCACGATCCTAGTCCGTAACAAAGATGCCAGATCGCAAGACTATGACGAGATGGCGAAGAAGTATCGGCCCTCTCATGCAGATGCGACCTACGATGCGAAGTATGGCATTCGTAACTGGCAGGGGGGCGGGCGCTCTTCGGCTAGGGAGACGGTTGGCCGGGTAGCAGCGGGTGCGATCGCCAAAAAAATTCTCAAGCAGGCCGCAGGCGTAGAAATCATCGGCTATGTCAAGCGCATTCAGGATATCGAAGCGCCGCTAGATCCGAATACAGTGACCTTAGAACAGGTCGAAAGCAACATTGTTCGCTGTCCGAATCAAGATGTGGCGGAACAGATGATCGAGCGGATCGACCAAATTCGCAAAGAGGGCGACTCGATAGGCGGTGTCGTCGAATGTGTTGCGCGTCACATGCCAAAAGGGTTAGGCGAACCTGTCTTCGACAAGCTATCGGCGGATCTTGCCAAAGCAGTGATGTCTCTGCCTGCGACCAAAGGCTTTGAGATGGGCTCTGGGTTTGCAGGGACTTTTCTCACGGGCTCTGCGCACAACGACGAAATGTATCGCGGTGAAGATGGGACCTTTCGTACTCGTACCAACAGAGCAGGCGGCACCCAGGGTGGCATCTCCAATGGCGAAAACATTATGCTGCGCGCGGCCTTCAAGCCAACAGCAACCATTCGCAAAGAACAGAAAACCGTAGACAACACTGGACAAGAGACAACTTTGGCCGGAAAAGGTCGTCACGATCCTTGTGTGCTGCCCCGCGCTGTCCCGATGGTAGAAGCAATGGTAGCGCTAGTGCTCTGCGACCATCTAATGCGGCAGCAGGCACAGGGCGGTACTTTGTAGGTTTGTGTAGACCTAGCTGAGAGTGTAAGCCTGTCAAGAGTAGGCACATCAAGTGACTCAATCAGTCGATAGGATTTCGTGGGAAGCAGGCAGTCTTTGGCAAAAGCTAGAGGCGCAAACTCGACATGGCTTGGATACGGGAGCACTTCAGTCAATTGAAACAGAACTCGAGTATGTAGAAGAAGGCGGCGTTCGGTTTTTAGTTCGGGTCTTGGCAAACTTGTCTCGAAAAGAGAAAGCCAGGAAGCAGCAGGGAAAAACGACCCCTGCCAATCCGTTTTTACCGTACGAGCAAGATTTGTACGTGACAGATGTCTCCCAAACGCATCTGTGTTTGCTAAACAAATTCAACGTGGTCGATCATCATTTTTTGATTGTGACACGGGTCTTTGAACCGCAGGAGAACTGGCTGACGCTAGCAGACTTTGAGGCGTTGGTTCGATGCCTTAGGGAAGTTGATGGTTTGGGCTTTTTTAACGGGGGGCAGGTCGCTGGGGCCAGTCAACCTCACAAGCATTTACAGGTAGTACCGTTGATAGATATGGAATTGCCGATAGAGACGGTGATCGCGCAGGTGCAGAAAGAAACCAGCGTGTGGCGATCGCCCCTGTTGCCCTTTGAACACGCGACTACCTCCTTAGAGTCTATCGACACTACAAATAATTACAACAAAACCGCGCAGTACTATTTAGACCACTACCAGAAGCTACTAAGCGCAGTCGGCATCCACAGCGGCGATTGGGAAGGCAAGCAAACAGCCGCCTACAATTTGCTGTGCACAAGAAAGTGGATGATGGTTGTTCCCCGTAGCCAAGAGAAATTTCTAGATATTTCAGTTAATTCTCTAGGGTTCGCAGGTTCCTTACTAGTCAAAAACAAAGAGAAACTAGAACAGCTCAAACAGTTAGGACCAATGAAGCTGCTACGCAAAGTGGGGGCATAGCATGTACCTATTGAGCATGCAGAAGACCCATCCTGGCCTGCGGCGACCCTAGGGTTGTTTTATGTTGAAATCTTCCTTAAGCGTCACATCCTTGAGCAGATGTAAGCTGCTCTCCATCTGCCGATGGTCGCGAATACGGCATCACGCTGTGCCAGGTTGCTGTCTAGCCGTCTACTTGTGGAGTATTCTAACCAGATAGCGTCAGGTTAGTCATGCCTAAATCACGCCCCTATCAACCGCTGCTTTTTCGGGTAGTACATGCGGCCAACGGTATTCTCGTCTTTGGCTCTCTGCTCACTGGTTTCTGGCTGTATAACACTTGGGATCACCGCTTTGGGCGGCTACCTCTTCCCGAAGCGGGCAGTAGATGGTTTAGTATCCATCACAACATCGGCGCATTAGTCACCGCTGTCTTTGCTGTCTTCTTTCTCTGCAGCCTGGTGGCGGATCGTCGCAGACTGATTCAGCCTAAGTCGCTTAAACAGCTCCCCCATCTGAACAAACCATCGGGGCAGTATGCGCTGCATCGGTTGATTAACACTGGACTGCTTGGCATGCTGATACTGTCGCTAGTCTCGGCTAGGCAGTTTGGCGGTGCAAAAGTACTAGTAGAAGGTGAATGGGACGACATCTGGTATAGTTTGCATCTTTTTGCTTGGGCCTCAATTGTTGTACTTGTGTGCCTGCATGTGTGCTTGGCGTTCAAAGTCGGTGGGTGGCCGCTGCTACAGTCGATGATCGATCGTCATATTCGAGCAAAAGACAGTCCGAAACAGTGGCCTCAGCGGTTGAGACGATGGTTTCAATCTTTCTCCTAGTTCAAGGCTTAGCTGACCTACTGGACTAGATCCCATGCGGTCATATTTTCTTCTAGGTGCGCAATTGAAGTGGTACCGGGAATAACGATGATGTTGGGCGATCGCAGATCAATAGCAGAGATCTTATCTTTTGGGTTTGCCGCCTGCCCACTGCTCTCCGATGATCTGCGGCTCAGCTAAAATGTAGCCTGCGATCGCGCTCAAATCGTCTTCGCTCAACCCTCGCATTCGAGGAAATAGGTCAGCTCTTTGCATTGAAGGATGAAACTCGCTCAAAGACTGAAGCCCATCGTAAGAGGTTGGGTCGTGGAGGTAGTCTACTATGCCTTCAACGTGATTGCGAGCCGGGGTCGCGTTGGCAAGTGATAGTTGCCCTAGGTCTACGTCTGGGTTTGTTTTCGATCCACCGTCTATGTGGCACTGCGCGCAGCTTTCGTTGAATTTACGCTGTCCTTGCATCAGTTTCTGGGTGGTCAGCATAGTGGTTTCTCCTGATGCGTCAAGCAGAATAGTTCGGTTTGTAGGAGATATCTTGCCTGCGATCGCGCTATTCATCATAGAGAAAGTCAGCATGAGAGTGACTAATAAGATATAAACGACTAAGACCTTATTCAAGACATTTTTGAAGATGTAAAGCATTTTGTTCCTTGATGAAGGGCAAAAAAGAGAGAAGCCAAACTCTCTGTCTAACTATCTGTTGAATAAGCTCACTACCTTTGGATAAACTGCATAGCAGCGATCGCCCCTAAGAAAAACACGGTAGGGATAGCTAACGCATGCACAGAGAGCCAGCGAATAGTGAAAATAGGATAGGTAGTGGGTTGATCGCGGTTGATATTAGTCACGGTCATTAGTCCTCTAGGTGGCAAGTAGGTGAAAGGATCATTAGTTCCGTAGGGGCATAGCATGTACGTGTTTAGCGTCCCTATACGGTTAGCAGTAAACCCGTTATGAAAAAGAGAGCTTAAGGTAGAAGTCTACCGATTCATAGTCCTCGTTCATTGAGAAACGCGTCACTCTCTACCAATCAGTAT
>JBCCOH010000127.1:0-15478 GCA_039111275.1 Cyanobacteria bacterium P01_D01_bin.1
ATCTGGGGTGATGATGGTGACGATCTGATCCGCGGCGGCGCGGGTAACGACCGGCTGGTTGGCGACAACTTCTCAGGCGGGATTGGCAGCGACACCTTCGTCCTGGCCGCAGGCGAAGGCACCGATACGATCCTTGACTTTGAGGTAGGGACAGACCTGATTGGGCTCGCCGATGGGCTTAGCTTTGGGTCTTTGACCTTTGACGGCAGCAGCATCCTGCTCGAAGACGAGACCCTAGCCGTGCTGCAAGGCGTTGATACGACTAGTCTGGACGAAAGCAGCTTCCTCTCTGTGTAATTCTCAGAAGCCGAGTTGTATTGTGATTTCTCGTGCATTACGCTGAAGGTTACTCATAGCAAACGGCGGATTGCGTCCGTCGTTTGCGAGTTTCTTCAGGTAACTACTTGCTGGCGAACACATCATGGCTAATGCTGCATCCTACTGCTACGACTTGAGCGGTTCTCAGAAACTCTACCTAAGTAACCAGGGCATGCTGACAACTGTGACGTCCTACGTCGGCAGTGCGGGTCAGCAGCAGCAGAGCAGTCAGGGCGTTGCAACTGGGCAGTGGAAGGCTTTGCCGCAGCTTTACCAGCTGGGTGGTGGCTATATTGCGATCATCTTTGCCGATCAGACTTTCTATCTATCGATTCAGGGAACTCAAATGCAAGTGAGTGCCGGAGCAAGTGGGGATGGGATTGCGCAGCAGATTAGTCAGTTGGAGCCACTGCCAGCGCAGCCTACTGAGCCATCGTCTACTCCGGCCATGAAACCGATGACTCCCATGGCTCCTATGACTCCCATGCAGCCAATGACGATGACGATGGGCGATATGAGTATGAGCATGGGCGAGATGCGGATGGGAGATATGAGCATGAGCGCTCAATCTACAGCTAGCCAGTCGGAGGCAGCTAGTCAGAAGAAGTTTTGTTCGCACTGTGGGGCGGCGGTGGGAGTGCGCGATCGCTTCTGCTCCCAATGTGGTAACCAGCTCACCAAATAATTCAACAAAGAAACTAGAGCTTGACAGCACAGGCATTTGGACCCGATGTCAAACTCTAGAATTGCGTGAGGAAACAAGATATTGAGTGTTTAGTCCTGACGGTTGCCCAGACTGTTACTTAGTCCGAGCATCGAGGCTAGCGAGACGTGCTGCTTGAACATCATCGATTGCTTTAGTTTGGTTATTTAGGAATTCAAGGCGAGCATTTTGGATATTCTCAATTGCTTTGGTTTGCGTGCTTAGATGCTCTAGGCGAGTTTCTTGGATGTTGCTGACCGCTTTGGTCTGATTGTCGAGGAACTCTAGGCGCGTAGCTTGAACATCGTCAATTGCTTTGGTTTGTGTGTTCAGGTGTTCTAGGCGAGTTTCTTGAATGTTGCTGACTGCTTTGGTCTGATTGTCGAGGAACTCTAGGCGTGTAGCTTGAACATTGTCAATTGCTTTGGTTTGCGTGTTCAAGTGCTCTAGGCGAGTTTTTTGGATGTCACTGACCGCTTTAGTCTGTGTGTCTAGAAATTCTAGGCGGCGCTGTTGAAGCGAGGAAGTAGGAAAGACTTCAGCGGCGCTAGCTACGGGGGCGAAGGTGAGTGTAGCAGCGGACAAAGCGAGAACGGAAAGGAATAGGTTTTTCATGAGTTGGCTCCTGTAGGAATCAATGTGTTTGCTTCATTGATTTAAGAATGCCAGCTACGAACGGTAGGGTTGTGAGGGGAAAGTAAGGGCTATCTGAGAGTATGAGAATAGGTTCATGCGGCGCTACCCAGGTGATTTTCAGCGTCTGCTCATATAGCCTTTTTGGTAGCCTTTTTGGCCTTTCCCCAAGGGCGACTTAGCGACTGCTTGCTTTTTCTAGTTCATCTGCGATCGCCTCTACAACTATCCGGCTACCAGACCCTATACCTAGAGGCGCCAGGTGTTTCCCCGGCCAAACTCCCTTGGTCGAGAGAGTCCGAAAATTCAGCAGGCGCTGATCTAGAATCCGCCGCAGCTCAGTGGCTGATTCATTGGCGACTTTGCTATCGAACGCAAGGATTGAGGTAAGTGCAAACAAGCTAGAGTTCTTTATCAAGCAGAAGGACTCCTGACGAGAAGGCAGAACCCGAATCAAACGGCTAAAGAAAATCTGTAAAGACTTGATCGGGACCGCATTGTCTAGATCTGAAATTACCGGATCTAGCAAAATAGAAGGCTGGTTGTAAAGCGATATTGTCTCTAGTGGCGATTTATCAATTAGCTTGTCAATTCTCTCTGCCTGCGGCTGTCCCAGGCAATGCAGCATCGCACTGTGCTTATCAAAAATCTCAAAGTCAGTGAGTAGCTCCATTAGCGCGATGTACTTACAGCCCAAGCTGTGACCGACCCAGTATTCTCTAATTTTGGGCGTATTGGCATCAGGGTCTTCTGCATACAAAGCCGTTTCAAACCCCTGCTTTTTAGCTTCTTCTTCAATCTCTTGACGAATATTGGCCTGATTCTCGAGCAGGCTGAGAGCAACTGACCAATGCCGAAACGAGAATCTAAACGGTAGCGCAACCACCGTGTATCCTTTGCAAAAAAGGCTCTTTAGCAAGAATCGATAGAACAGCGTTGGAAAAGATCCAAAAAAAGCGCCACCGACAAAATACACGACGCCAACTGGTTTGGGATGAATCGCTGCCCAGGTAAACCGGGTTGGGAAGAAACGGAAAATCGGTTCTTTCATAATGCTAGTTCTTTAAAACTTTGCTATTAGAACAAAAAAGGGGACCTCTCATACTCTTCGTAACGAGTGTCCCCCTTTCGTTGCACAGTAGTCGCTAGCATACAGATGCCAGCAATTCGTTAGGTAGTTTAGCTTTGGCTAGTCGCAAGACTTTCTTCTATCGACTGAATCCGATTAGCCATTACGGTCAAAATTTGCGGCAAGTTTGGCTGGATAGATG
This sequence comes from Cyanobacteria bacterium P01_D01_bin.1, assembly GCA_039111275.1. Taxonomy (GTDB): domain Bacteria; phylum Cyanobacteriota; class Cyanobacteriia; order Phormidesmidales; family Phormidesmidaceae; genus Phormidesmis. The sequence continues at coordinate 2,926 of JBCCOH010000127.1, forward strand.
CACCATCAGCGCCATTGTTGACGATTGGCTCTAGCGCCTCAACTGGGACTGTCGGGCGGAGCGAATCGGGAATAGTCACTGTAGAACTTTCGAAGAAAGGGTTGACGAGAGTATCAACTACCATTAAAGATGCGCCTGTAGACGTCGGTAGCGAGACTGCCAGCTGGTCAAACTCGCCGTTACCATCTGGAGAGGGCAGGAAAGTGCCACGATGTTCGGGTGTCAACAGCAGTGGACGCGGGCTACCAAAGAAGAAGGGCACGAGAATGAAAATTTCGACAAAGCCTCGGACCTCTACTTGGTCTGCTTTGGGATCGAGCTTCAGAATGTTGGGCTGCAGGATAAACAAGCCTGTATCTCCGGCATTAAGCGTAAAGTCGTACCTAAATCGGTTGGGAGAACCATCAGGAACTAGGCTGCCGCTAAAATCGTTGCTACCACCCGTGTCTAGAATGTCTAGCAGCTGATCTGGATCGATTGATGGTGTGGTTGCATTAAACCGCAAACGAAGTCTTAGATTACTCGCAGTTGGGTTAGACAGATTCAAAAAATATCCCTGAAGAACACTCCGATCTGAGCCGCTAATAGTGCCTGGATCAGGGGTGATTTTCTTGAGCAACAATTCAAATGTGGAAAGCAGCATGTGAGTTCCTCTTAATGCGTTTTCTTAACTGCTTCAGGATGGACGACAGAAGCAGTTAATGGAGGTACCCAGCAGGGTGATTCTAGCTTGGTAGCGGTTTTTTAGATAGTGACTGGAGAATCGACATAGACAGTCGGATCTTCAACCGTAAATTGAATGTTGTATTCCAACAGTTTGGCCGAAATTTTCTCATTGGCTAGTTCTAGCAGTCGCTTGCGTAGCTGAATTGAATTCTCGCTAGAGCCGAGAATGAAGAAAGTGACTCTAGCCCTCGAACCAGGCCGATCGTCTAGCTTGAACAGGCTGATTTTTGTACTACCTGGATCGATTCCGAATAGCGTATCTGTGCTTTCTTTAACAACCTGACGGACTAGGGCTTGTTCTCTTTCTTTTAGCACTCGAACAAAATCAAGGTAGAGCAGCACCATGACTTTTTTACCCCTAGTGATGTTCTCGATATCTAGGTTTGCCATGGTTGAATTGGGAATAATCACCAATGTACTTTTGGCGGCTGAGCGCAGCTTGGTAGAGCGCAGTCCGATAGATTCAATTCGACCGTAAACATCGTCAGCGTGTGGGTTGAGGCTGACGCGGATATGGTCGCCCGGGACAAAGGGGCGATCGAGATAGAGTACGACTGTTCCTAGCAGTTGCTCTAGCGTTTTTTGGGCAGCGAAGGCGATCGCAGCCCCCCCAATCCCAAAGCCTGCAATCAATCCGACTAGGCTAACACCCTGATTTTGAGCAAAAGCGACAACTGCAACAATGCCAATCGCCACATTCATCAAAGTTTCTACAACTAGCAGCATTTCGTCGACTTCTAGATGCATCCGACGAACCAGGTCGATGCCATAGACGCGCACGAACTGGCGAAACAAACGCGATGCGAGCCAGGCCACACTAATGACAGTGGCTAACGTGACAAAAAAGCCTAGAAAACTGTAGAGTCCTTCGTACTCTTTGAGTAGGCTCAAACTAAGAGAAACTAGAATCAGCGTCCCAGTGATGCGAAGCAGCGGCTCAATCGGTTTGATCAGCGCGTCGTAGATGTCAGAGACTTTATGAGGTACGACTCTATGGAAGAAGAGACGTACTAGAGCGGGTGTACCCTGTCCAACAATTGCTGATAACAGAACAAAAAAGAAGAACAATCCCAGCTGAATACCCAGCCGAATCAGCAATAGCTGTGCGTCACGATCAAATTCAAAAATCTCTTTTAGGGTGGAGAAAAAAGTGTCCATATATCCGTTAAAAAGGGATTAGAAGATTAAAAAACAGAAGCTAGATGGTGATAGGTGAGTCGACGTTGATTCTCTGCGCTTCGATATCAAAAGCAATGCCAAACTCTTTTAGCTTTTGCGAAACATTTCGACTAGCTGCATCTAGTAGCTGACCGCGTAGCTCCATCGAGACTTCCCCAGACCCTAAGATAAAGAATGTCACTTGCGCTCTAGTTTCAGAAATTTCAGACAGATTATCTGGCTCCATGAAAGTAATATCGGTGCTGCGGTAGTCGATACCAAAAATGCCCTGTGTACTTTCTAAGATTACCTGCCGAATTAGCGCCCTTTCGTCACTGGCGATCGCCCGATAAAACTTTAGATACACAATCGACATCACCTTCTTGGCACCGGTAAAGTTCTCAATTGCCACTTGGGTGAGCATATTGTTGGGCACAACGACCAGCGTGCCTTTCCCAGAGGTACGAATTTTCGTGGAGCGCAGGCCGATAGACTCCACCTGGCCAAAGGTGCCGTCCGGTAACCCAATGTAGTCGTCGATGATGAACGGGCGATCGATGTACAAGATAATGCTGCTGATCACCTGCTCAAGCGTTTTTTGAGCAGCGAAGGCAACGGCTAATCCGCCGACGCCGAGGCTGGCCACTAAACCTACCACGTTAATCTGATGCGTCTGACCAAAGACCAGCGCCACGATCACGATGCCTGCCACGACTGCGGCGACCTTTCCCAGAATCAAGATCTCGCTGTTAATCTTGCGGCTCTCTTGTACAGCCTCATTTAGCAGATAGACATCAAAGAAAAACCTGGCAATGCGAAAGATTAGCCAGATGGTCAGACCGCCGATGACCAAACTCAGCGGAACCTCAATAAACGTATATAGCCTGGCCGCAGACAGCAGGTAATCAATTAGCACGTCCACGGCGGTGAGGATGAGGACGACCGCTAGCAGGGTCTGGTTAGGCTCAATGACGTCTTTATAGACTGCTGCTGAAAGGCGCAGTCGGTTAAATAGCGTGCGTGAGAGTTGGGGGATTAGTTTGAAGGCGATCGCACACACCCCCACCGTCACCAAAACTACCAGGCCGAGCTGTAGATCCGTCTCACCCAAGCCGCCAACGGCGATATCGAACATGAACTCCTCCCCTTCAAACCAACGTAGCGTCTCACAAAATTGGTATCAGAAAAGCGCCTCAGCATACTGTGCATTGATGGAGGTGCACTGATGAGGTGCATCGCTGACGTGCATTAATGAGGTGCATCGCTGAGGTAATACAAAGCTTCTATGTAGACAAAGCCTAGCCCAGTGCTACCGCTTCCTGTGGTGAATTGAATGTTCCAGAGCAAACAATTCCTCTACTCACATCTAGTGTCACAATCGTGCCATTGCGAATAATCTCCGTAGCCCTATCTACACCCACAATCACCGGAATGCCCAGCCGCAGCCCCAGCACCGCCGCATGGCTCGTCAAGCTATCGTCCTCTGTGACAATACCGCCCGCTCTGCGAATCGCATCTACATAGTCGGCGCTGGTGCGTGGCACTACCAAAATTTCGCCTGTATTGAAGTCTTTGATTGCCGCCGTATCGTGTGCAACCCGGGCTCTGCCGCTTACAGAGCCTTCCCCGACACCTTGACCAGACCCAATCACCGCCGTCACCACTTCCACCTTGATCAAGTCAGTAGAGCCAGAAACCCCCTGCAAAGTCCCGGCAGTCATGACCACTAGATCGCCATCATGTAGCAGGCCGCCCTCTTGTGCTACATTCATCGCCGCTTGAAAGGTCTGCCCAGAAGACGATAGGTCCACCACCAACAGCGGATTCACGCCCCACACCACCTGAAGCTGCCTAGAGACATCCACCAGCGGTGTCACCGCCAGAATCGGGGCCTTCGGTCTGAACTTCGATACGTTGCGAGCAGTCGCCCCGGAGCGCGTCAGCGTCATAATCGCCGATGCATCTAGCTGCGCTGAAATCTGTCCGACTGCCTGACTAATCGCATTGGGAATCGTGCGGCTTTTACTAAAATCATCTATGGACTGTGCCTGATGCTCCTGCTCAGCGCGGAGGGCAATGCGCGCCATCGTCGCCACAGCCTCTACGGGATAATCCCCTACCGCTGTCTCGTTCGAGAGCATGACCGCATCAGTGCCATCAAAGATTGCATTGGCCACATCAGAGACTTCTGCTCTAGTTGGCCTTGGGCTCTCTACCATGCTATCTAGCATCTGGGTCGCCGTGATCACCGGAATGCCCAATCGATTTGCAGTGGCGATCAGCCGCTTTTGCAAAATTGGCACGTCCTCGGCAGGCAGCTCCACGCCTAGATCGCCCCGAGCCACCATAACACCATCAGAGAGCGACAGGATGGCATCCATCTGTTCGATCGCTTCGTGCTTTTCTATTTTCACAATCACCGGAACCCGGCGAGTCGTTGAGTTTTGGATGATTTCTTTGATCTCCAAAACGTCTTGAGGGTTGCGCACAAAGCTAAGCGCTACCCAATCGACATTTTGATTCAGGCCAAACTGCAAATCCTCCTTGTCTTTTTCTGTCAGTGCTTTGATCGATAGATAGACACCCGGAAAATTGACGCCTTTACTATTAGAGAGCTTGCCGCCAACGACCACCTCGCATTTCAAGTTGCGCTGCGCCATGTCTTTACCGACGACTTTCATCTCTACCTTGCCGTCATCTAGCAAGATCGTCGCGCCCTCTGGGACTTCTTCAACTAGCGGCTCATAGGTTACAGAGCTTTCGGTCTGCGTGCCTAGGATCAAGCGGCTAGTAAGAATAAAACTATCCCCTTTCGCCAGCCGAATCGAACCTTCTTCAAATTTTCCCAGCCGAATTTTGGGTCCTTGGAGATCTTGTAATATACCGACAGGCTGCTGTAGTTCAAACGAGATCTGGCGAATCAACTGAATATTCCGGCGGTGATTTTCCTGATCGCCGTGCGAAAAATTTAGTCGTAGCGTAGTCGCGCCTGCCTCGATAATCGAGCGAAGTTTTTCACGGCTTTGAGTGGCAGGGCCAATGGTTGCTACGATTTTGGTTCGACGCAAGGCTGGGCGTACTGTTAGCGCCTTTCCCAGATGAGATCGCATACGCTTATCGGTGGAAGTATAGGAACAAAATATCTGCTCAAACGATACCATTGCGAGGTCAGATGCTTGATAGTCAGCACCTTGCCAACCGCACTGCTCATCGCCAGTTCCCTAGGGTCAAACTTTCCTGTAGTCCATCATCTAGATGCAGACTTCTGATCGATGTGAGGCGATCGCATCAAAAATAGAAACACTTAGAAACAAAACATAAAAATGAGGGAGACACCCTTCATAAAGGTGACCCCTTAGAAGAGAAAATCCAGAGAAAATTCTACTCTCAGCGAATTGCCAGACTACCCGGCGTTTCCACATGCTCAAGACTTGCGTTACAGTCACATCTGACAGTGAACTTTGCTGCGCATTTTCGATAGTCGAAATGCTCTATCCACGGTCTACAGCGACCTATTGTTGAGCCATAGCTAAGCCATAGCAAAGAGTACTGTAGAAAAAAGCAGCACGGACGTTTAGACGTATCGAATGCTAGCTATCCGGTCTGTTTTATATCCGCATCATACGCGTCTTAGAAAAACTTAAAAGAACGTCATAAAACTTTATTGTTCATCTGAGGTAGCGTATACTACCGATGAACGGAAAATCTCAAAAAGCGGTGTCAAGGAGCAATTACATGGTGTCGGCGGCAGTAGAGCCCCTAGAGGTACCGATAGCGGTTACCAGACGTGTCCCTAAGCGGTTTCTAGATGCCGATGGCGGTGTGAGCCCTAATCTTCTTATCTTTTGTGGGGCCATTTCTCTAGTTACTTTCTCAACGGCAGGGTACTTTATTTGGAACTGGCCTCACTGGTTTTGTTTTGTCTTGAATACGCTGTCTTTACACTTAGTCGGCACGGTCATTCACGACGCTTCGCACAATTCGGCTCACAAGAATCCAAAAATCAATGCAGCGCTCGGACATGGCAGCGCGCTGATGCTAGGATTCACCTTCCCGGTCTTTATGAGAGTGCACTTGCAGCACCACGCTCATGTAAACGACCCAGAGAACGATCCCGACCACTTTGTTTCAACTGGTGGGCCTCTATGGCTGATTGCGGCTCGCTTCTTCTATCACGAGATCTACTTTTTTCAGCGTAGGCTATGGAAAAAGAACGAACTTACAGAGTGGTTTTTGAGCCGACTAACCGTCGGCTTGTTTATCTATACGGCCTATCGCTTTGGCTTTATTGAGTATTTGTTTAATTACTGGTTTGCGCCCGCTTTGGTAGTGGGCCTAGCGCTGGGTCTATTTTTTGACTATTTGCCTCATCGCCCCTTCAAGGATCAACATCGCTGGCGCAATGCGCGTGTGTATCCCAGCAAGATTTTGAATCTGTTGATTATGGGCCAAAATTACCACTTAGTTCACCATCTGTGGCCGTCGATTCCTTGGTATAAGTACAAGCCAGCCTACGAAGTAATGAAGCCACTGCTCGATGAGAAAGGCTCACCCCAGTCTCTGGGTTTGCTAAAGACAAAAGATTTCTTGGGCTTTATGTACGATCTGTTCTTGGGTATTCGCTTCCATCCAAAGCCAAAGAAAGAAGACTAGGGACTGTTTGATGTACGGGTGGGCAAGTGATGTAGTGCTATGTACCTGTTTAGCGTAGGTTGTCGGGCCCACCCCGTCGCTACGCTAAACAGGTGCGATCTCTGCTGATCTACTTTACTAACCCTCCTAAAAGGTTTCAGAAGAGCTTCAGAATTGTTCGCCGAACGGGGTCTGCCTATGCGCCCATATCGACAACGCAGTAGCGCAAAAGCGTAATCTGCTGGTTGAACTCAAGTGCAGTAATCTTGTTGAAAACCTGTGAGGTAGCACCAGACATCTTATAGTCGTCAGGAACGGGAATCACGTTTCCAGCGGCCATCCCTTCAGAGAGCTGGTACCAGAACACCAGTTTGTTGTCTGCTTCGAAAGTGCTGTAGATCTTGGTATGTTCTGTTTCCTTGTTCTCAACTAAGTCGCGCATAAAGGCCATTTGATTGGCCTCTTCCATCCCTTTTATTGTATTGAAGAGATTTTCTGTGAATTGGGGGCCAGCGGCTTCGGGGGCGGCAGGCGTGATGGAGCCGCCCATGTTCTCGTACACAACCCAGAGAAGTCCTAGCTTTTCATCTGTAGTGAGCGCTTTGAAAGCAGCAAGCTCTTGCGAGATGTCGCTGGGCGCTTCTGTAGAACCGCTGCCAGCCGCTGTAGAGGTGGTAACCATAATGGATATTCCTATTACGTCTGTAGATTAACAAGAAAGATCGTAAAGGTCCGATCGAGCTAACTCGAATACCCTACAGAGGGACTTTGCCCCGTCTACTCTCCTTCAAAAGAACGATGAAGCTAATCCGCCGTCAGACACAGATCAGGTCTCAGCTTCCGCGCTCCGCGTAAGTAGATATGGTTGACGTTGGCAAGATGAACAGGTAAGTAGATGTGGAGCATGAAGCGGATGCACTTGGGCAGGCTACCTTCGACATGCATCTGCTGGACGTCTAGGAGGGGAACGCTGTCCCAGGCTGGGCGGCGACGGGCGATCGCAGCCGGAAACACCGCATCCAAATCCTTGGTCACCGAGAACGTTACGCTCACAATCTTGCTGGTATCAAGCGGATTGCGTGACTCTAGCGCATCGAGCAGTTCATCGACTGCTTCAGCTATCGCTTCTGAAGAGTTTTCTGAAACGGTGGTTGCCCCTCGAATGGCGTGTATCTGCCAATCCACAGCGATCCCTTCCTCTGCTACCTGCTTGCTACCTATCGTCACCATTTAACCATTAATAGCCTCAGTCGCTATCCTGTTGCTATTTGGTTATTGCTATCTTGTTATTACCGTATAGCTGATGCCGTCTAGCCGATGCTATCTAGAAAGCGGCCCTCGAATCGTCGCAGGTTGATACATCCATAGCGGCAGTCCACTGGTGGCGATCTCAAATTCTAGCTTGGCTATCGTCGCTGGCATGGATTCGGGGATGACGCTTAGCAATGCACTATTACCAGGCAGCACCCGGCTCAGCAGCGGCTTTTTCTCTTCAAAAGTAAAGCACTCTGCCTTCTCTGGATCGAGCCCGCTTAGCTCTGCCGCCCACCGCCGCGCATCTTCTTCTGAGCCCAGCCGATCCACCATGCCGAGTGCGAGCGCCTGCTCACCTGTAAACACTCGCCCATCGGCGAACTCGCGCACTTTTTCTTCAGACAGGTTGCGCCCTTCTGCGACGGTCCGCACAAACTGGCCGTAGCTCACATCGATCAGCTCTTGCAAAATGGCTTCTTCTTCAGCGCTCAGCGGTCGATCGAACGCCAGAATATCTTTGTAAGGACCAGACTTGACGACTTTGAAAGAGACGCCTACTTTATCGAGCAGCTTTTCTATATTGTTGCCGCGCAAGATCACACCGATAGAGCCCGTAATGCAGCCCGCATTCGAGACGATGTGATGCGCGCCGACGCCGATATAGACGCCACCTGAGGCGGAGATATTACCGTAGCTAGCAACAATTTTGACTTTTTCTCGCAGCTTGATGAGGGCGCTATAGATTTCCTGCGAATCACCGACGGTGCCGCCAGGACTGTCGATGCGTAGTAGCAAAGCTGGAAATTTCTTTTCCTCAACTTCTTTGAGCGCTTCGAGAACTCGCTTGCGTGTGCCCCCGGCGATCGCACCAGCAATTTCAATCCGAGCAATTTGTTTACGGTAGCGAGGCTTAAAAGGCCAAATCATGAAATCTGTGTGCGCTGGGCTTTACATTACTTTAGAGTTAAGTATACTTTGCCCTACTCCTATATCTCTTAAAGAATGGATGCTCCATCGACCAAAGCCGCTGACAACCTACCCGCTAAGGATCCTGAGCGAGAGCCTGATGGAGAGTTAGAGCAGTCGCTGCGCATTCCGGCAATGCTGCGGCCAGCCGCCAGCTTAGTCACCAATCCGCTGGTGCTGATCTCGCCCTTTTTCTTGTGGGGGACAGCAATGGTGGCAATGAAGGGGGTGATGGCCGAGACGAGTCCGCTGTTCTTGGCAAGTATGCGCCTATTTCCGGCGGGCGTTTTGGTGGTTTTAGTTTCGTTGGCCCTGGGTAGAGAGCAGCCAAAAGGATGGACTGCCTGGCTCTGGATCGGTTTGTTTGCCCTAGTAGACGGCACGTTATTTCAAGGGTTCTTGGCAGAAGGGCTCGAACGTACCGGGGCGGGACTGGGCTCTGTGATGATTGATTCACAGCCTTTGGCAGTGGCGGTGATGGCCAGGTTTTTGTTTAAAGAATGGATTGGGCCGTTGGGCTGGTTGGGTTTGAGTATTGGCCTGCTTGGTATCGGCTTGATTGGTTTGCCGGACGAGTGGATTTTTGCGCTGTTTCAGGGGGAATGGTTTAACGTGAGCATCGACCTAGAGCAGGAAATTTGGTCAGTGCTCCTTCAGCAGGGGGAGTGGCTGATGCTGATGGCGGCGCTGTCGATGGCGGTCGGGACGATTATGATTGGGTTTGTGGCCAAGGTGGCCGATCCGGTGGCGGCTACAGGCTGGCATATGATTTTGGGGGGGCTGCCGCTGGCGATTTCCTCAGCACTCAGCGAGCCGACTGCCTGGCAGGGGATATCGCTGTCGGGGTGGCTAGAGATTGGCTATGCAACGGTGTTTGGCAGTGCAATCGCCTACGGTGTCTTTTTCTACATCGCCGCCCAGGGCAATTTGACTAGCCTTAGCGCCCTGACCTTTTTAACCCCCGTTTTTGCACTGCTGTTTAGCACCCTATTACTGTCTGAGAGCCTTAGTTCTCTCCAGTGGTCGGGCGTTATGTTCACATTGCTCAGCATCTATCTAATTAATCAGCGGGTGCCGCTGTCTAGTTATCTAGCCGATTTAATCGCAAAGAAGCATCAACTTTAGTAGAAATGTTGTTCAATCGGGCATCCTATAGCGTTGATAGGCGAAAATAGCGATGGTTCGGCGTCCTTTTCTGTTTCTGTTCACCTGTTTCACATCTTTTTCTATGGTGGGAGCGCTGTCTGTAGCGCCGCAGGGAGGGATGGCGATCGCCCAATCCTCTGCCATACTCATTGCTCAGACGACACCGGATTCGGATTTGCCAGGCTCAGATTCGCCGGACTTGGAGTCGGCAGATCTATACATTGGCCTGCGCGGCGCAGCAGTAGAAGCGCTACAAACGCAGCTTACGGCAGAAGGCTTCTACGACGGTCCTGCCGATGGCGTTTTTGGTCTGTCTACTCAGAAAGCTGTCCTCGCCTTCCAAGCAAATGCTGGCATAGAAACAACGGGTCGATGGGATGAGGCCAGCCGCCAAGCTTTAGCAACGGCGCTGGCTGTTGCTGATTCAGATGCTGATGCCGTTGCGTCTGATGTTGTTGCGTCCGATGGTGCTGATAGCAGTGAATCTATCGATAGCGAGGGGGTTGATGCGATCGCTGCCGATACAGCAGACAGCCCGTCTAATCGAAGTAGGCTGACTAAGCTGCTTATGCTGGGTTTAGGGATGTCCGCTATTGCTGGCAGCCTAGGTGTAGGGTTTCTTATTATCCGTCGCCGCAGAAAGGACTCAGACGTACCTGAGGTAGATAACTGGCTTTCTATCTCCGACAGCGCAGAATCCGACAGCATAGACCACCACAGTGCAGCCCATAACAGTGCAGCCCATAACAGCGCAGCCCCATCACCAGATGAATATCACCGCGCATCTGCTAGCTCGGCGACCCACTCAGAGGTACACAACGGCTATCGATCCGATCGATTGAACCACACCAGGCTACTAGAGTCTGATGAGATGGTCAGTGGACTAGTTAACGCTCTGCACACTTCAGATCCGAAAAGCCGTCGCGAAGTCATTTGGGAACTGGGTCAGCATGGTCATTCTCAGGCGATGCAGCCGCTTATAAACTTGATGGTAGAGGTCGATTCCAAAGAAAAAAGCCTGATCCTAGCGACCCTTTCGGAGATGGGCATGCGTGCCTTGCGACCTTTGAGCCAAGCGCTAGCAAATTCCCTTCGAGACGATAATCCAGAGGTCCGCAAGAACGCCATTCGCGACCTTTCGCGCGTCTATGACCAAGTTGTTCAAATCAGCCATCTGCTCAGTCACGCTATCGAAGATGAGGACACCGAGGTCCGCCAGACTGCAAGGTGGGCACTAGATCAGCTGAGCCGCATCCGTCAGCTTCCAGATGTTGAGCCTAACGTGGAGCCTGATGGGCGCACTGTTCTGAATAATAGTGCGATGCCAATGGCGACAAATATGACTGAATTTGAGCCCTCTGACTTTGCCAATCACAGACACTAACTGCGTCCATAAGTTGATAGCTTGGAGACTAAGAAGTCTGGTGAAATCTGGTGAAGCCGCTGAGAATTTTATTGCTTTCCACGCCAGTGGGACCTTTGGGTTCTGGTCTAGGGGGCGGCGTCGAGCTAACGATAACGAACCTGGTACGGGTGCTAGGTTCGCATCACCAGATCGATATTGCCGCGCCCGTTGAATCGGGCCTGCCTGATGTAGGTTCTGTCAGAGAGCTGATTCAGGTACCTGGTAGCTGGCAGCCGACTGCTCAGACTCAAGACCGCTCTGCCCCTGGGGTTGTGGGGTCGGCGCTAGCAAACACCTGGATCTATGCCAGGGACCACGAAGCAGCGTATGACCTGATAGTGAATTTTGCCTATGACTGGCTGCCGTTCTACCTAACTCCTTTTCTAAAGACACCAGTGGCTCATTTTGTCAGCATGGGGTCTTTGAACGATGCATTCGATGAGGTTATTGCTCAAACCGCCAGCTGCTTTCCTGGTACGCTTGGCGCCTACACGCGATCGCAAATCAAAACCTTCCCCGTCCCCGAAAGTAGCTGGCAAATCCTAGGTAGCGCTATCGACATCCGCCGGTACGACTATTGTGAGCAGCCAGGCGATGCTCTCGCCTGGGTTGGACGGCTCTCGCCCGAAAAAGGCTTAGAAGATGCGATCGCAGCAGCCACCACTGCCCGCACTCCACTCAAAATATTCGGCAAGCTAGAAGATCCCGACTATTGGCAAAGTCTTCAGCCTCGAATCAACCAGGCAAATATCTCTATTGAATACGGCGGTTTTCTTCCTACCGCTGCGCTGCAAACGGCCCTTGGCCGCTGCCGAGCGCTGCTAGTTACCCCGAAATGGACAGAAGCGTTCGGTATCGTAGCCATTGAAGCACTGGCCTGTGGGGTGCCCGTGGTTGCCTACAGCAGGGGCGGACCCGCCGAAATTGTGCGTGATGGTCAGACAGGTTGGCTAGTGTCGGCGGATAATATAGCGGAACTGGTGGGTGCGATCGCCAAAATAAACCAGATCGACCGCGCTGACTGTCGTCATCAAGCGGAGTGTCTATATGCTCTGCCTGCGTGGGGCAACCGGTTCGAGCAGTGGTTTGATCGAATCCTTTCCGGTGCTCCACCGTCTAGTGCTGTATCTTCTGGTACTGTAGTCTCCGGCACCGTAGATCTTGGTACTAGAGCTGGTCATCCTTAGCACCTGGCATGATTGTTTTAACGTCTGAAGAAATCGCTCAGCTAACCGCCTGCTTGGCAGACTATCCTGATGCGATCGC
>JBCCOH010000128.1:0-15283 GCA_039111275.1 Cyanobacteria bacterium P01_D01_bin.1
ACTGACGGGTACATTATCAATACTTGTTGATAGTGAACTGTTTTCGTAGCGTAATGACCAAGCAGCAGCCCCGACTTTGGGTAGAAGCTCTCCAGACGGTTGGCCTTAGCATTGCCCTAGCCTTTGGGATTAGGCAGTTTGTAGCCGAAGCGAGGGTTGTGCCTACAGGTTCTATGCAGCCTACCATTGAAATTAATGACCGCTTAGTCGTCGAAAAAATTAGCTATCGGTTTCAGTCTCCAGAACGCGGCGATATTATTGTCTTCCAAGCGCCCCAGAAGGCGTTAGACGCAGCGAAGTCAGATACCCAAGACGCTTACTTGAAGCGGATTGTGGGGATGCCGGGTGAAGAGATCGCGGTAAAAGACGGTCAGGTTTTGGTCAATGGTCGGGTGCTAGCAGAGGACTATGTGAAAGCGCCGCCTGCTTACGTGTGGGGACCAAGCGTAGTACCAGAAGGTCACTATCTGGTACTGGGTGACAATCGCAATAGCAGCTCTGATGGTCACGTGTGGGGCTTTTTGTCGGAAGAAACCATTATTGGTAAGGCTGCTGTTCGATTTTGGCCACTGGGGCGGATTGGAGGATTGGATTAGCTGTTCCAGATCCTGGTTGCTTTTCCTTTAATGGTCTGACTGGCCCAGGGCGTGTTGAAAGGGGAGAGCGATCGCAAGTTCTTGGCATTGACAGTCCACTTTTCTTCGGGATTGAAGAGCGTTAGTTCTGCAATTCCCCCAGCTTTCACTTCTTCAATGTCCAAGCCAAGGCACCTGGCAGGGCCGTGGCTTAATCGATGCCAAAGGAGTTCTGCTGACCACCTTCCACTGCTAACAAAGGTCTGCCACAAAATCGGCAAGGCCAGCTCTAGGCCAATTGCGCCAGGTGGGGCAGTGCTGAAGGCGACGGTTTTTTCTTCGTAGGTGTAGGGAGCGTGATCAACGGCGATCGCATCCAAAACGCCCGCTTTCACTGCCTCCACCAAAGCTAGCCGATCGGTAGGTGTGCCAAGGGGTGGATTGTGCCGCAAGCTGGGACTGTAATCTTGCAGATCGCTGGTGTCAAAGCACAGATGATGCCACGCGACGCTAGCTGTAATGGGTAAGCCTCGCTGCTTTGCCTGTTGAATCAGTTCTACGCTGCGGGCCGTCGAGACGCGCATGACATGAATTGGCGTTGGCATCTCAGCGACGTATTCGATCAGCGCTGCCAAAGCTGAGGTCTCAGCGCTGGCACTGACGCCTGCTAGCCCTAAGCGCAGATTATCCAAACCTTGGCGGGCGACTCCCTTCCCGGCTAGCTGCAAATCACAAGGCCATAGGGCAATCGGTTTATTCAAAGGCTGCATGTATTCCAGCAGACGTCTGACTAAGACAGGATTGGTCAGCGGCCAGGCGTCTGTAAATCCGATAGCTCCTGCTCTTGAAAGTTCTGCAAATTCTACAAGCTGCTTCCCTTGAGCGCCGATGGTGACAGTTGACCAGGGGAGGAGGGTGGCTTTGGCCGCAGACGTGGTTTTGCCAGCTTCTGGATTGGGGAGATGAGGAGAGTCAGAAAGGATAGCGGCGATCGCACTCACATTGTCCACAGCGGGCTTAGTAGTTGGCAGCAGACCCACGCGGGTAAAGCCGCCTGCGGTCGCTGCCTGCCGAAGAGAGGCGCGAGTTTCTCTAGACTCATGGCCCGGTTCGCCGCTTTGGCTATAGAGATCGATTAGCCCTGGGCCAAGGAACTGGCCGCTGCCGTCGATGATCTGGGCATCGGTTGGGAAGTCGGGGATTTGGGGTGTGATCGCCGCAATTCGCCCACCATCGATCATCACATCTGCAATCGTTCCACCGCTGGCATCTCTCCCCACCGACTGATGGGTTGCACCAATCAACGTCACTTGCCTAATCAGCTCAGCCATCTGCTCTAGAGCGCTCCGGCTGCCGTTTGATCAAAGATACTGCCCGATAGATGGGTGGTAATGTTGGCCGCGCTCAGAACTGGTGCGCTATCCGGCCCGCCGTGATAGTCGATCACGCTCACCGCGCCATTCCCCTGCTTAAACTGCCAAAATTTTTCTGGTCCTAGCCCAAACAGCTGACATAAAATCGCCTTGTTAATCGCGTCGTGAGCCACCACCATAACCGTGGGTGGCGTTTCCCGATGCTCTGCCTCTGCCGCCACATCCTCGCTGTAGGCCGCCACAATGTCACCCCAGCCTTTTTTAGCTCTAGCCCAGACATCTTCTAGATTTTCACCCGCTGGCATCTGTACCGTTTCAGGTTGGCGCTGCCACTGGTCTAGCAGGCCAGGATAGCCCGACTCAATTTCGGTCTCTAGCATGCCTTCCCATTCCCCATGACTAATCTCCCAAAGCTGCTCGGTCGTCTCTAGGCGAATATCAGAATGATGCTTTAAGATTCCCTCAGCCGTTTCCTTCGGGCGCAGCATCGAAGAGCTGACCGCTGCGTCAATCTTAATCGCCTTAAGAAATTCTCCTGCCTGCGCCGCCTGCCGATGGCCGTTTTCGTTCAGGGGAATGTCGATTTGGCCCTGAAAGCGACCGTCTCTGTTCCAGTTGGTTTCGCCGTGGCGCACCAGCAAAAGTCTAGGCCCTTTGTAGCGAGACTTTCGCGACGGAATTGGCTGACCTAGATGACTTGTCAAGTTCAGCAGCTCTAGCTGGACAGTCGCTGCTTGGCTGTCCTGGCTAGTGAAGTTCAAAATATTGATTGCGCAGTTGTCTTGCCCCATGCTGTTGAGGCTTTCGGGGCCTAGGCCAATTGCGGATCCTACCAGCGCTCGGTTAATGGCACTATGGGCTACTAGCAGTACCGTTTGGCCCGCGTGCTTTTCTAATACCGTCTGCCAGAACAGCGCTGCCCTTTGCCAAATTTCACGCACGGGATAGAAGTCGGTAGTTGAACCGTCTTCGTTAGGCAGCGGCATCTTAAACTCATTTGGCAAGCTGCGCCAGGCTCGGTACATTTCTGGATAGTTGGCTTCGACCTCGTCAAATGATTTCGACTCCCATAGCGGCAGGTTGATTTCTTTGAGCTGATCGGTGATTTGAACGGCGGGCACTGCATTTTCACTGCTTTTTATCGTCTCAGTGATAATTTCGCAGGTGCGCCTAGCTCGCTTTAGCGGACTGGCGTACACCGCGTCTAGGGCCAGACCCGAGAGCGTCTCTCCAACGGTACTAGCCTGCTGTTCACCTAGTTCTGTCAGGACGGCTTGATCGTGATGGCCTTGAATTACGCGGCTGGCGTTCGAGGTACTCTGGCCGTGACGAACGATGATAACGGTGGTTTTCAACAGAGCTGCCTCGCCTTTCGATAGAGATTTTGACCAAAGCCATAGTACAACGAAGCGTCAGCCGCAAAGGCTGTGCAGAAGACATGCCTAAAATAGAAGGTATGTCAAAGATCATTACCTACAGTCCGGCCTATACTCTGGTCCCTACCTACGAGTGCTTCAATCGCTGCACTTATTGCAACTTTCGCCGCGAGCCAGGAACGGACGATTGGATGAGCATAGAAAAGGCTAGAAGAACCCTGACGGACTTACAGTCCAAAGACATAATCGAGATTTTGATTCTTAGCGGTGAGGTGCATCCGCAGAGCGCTCGTAGGTCAGCGTGGTTTGAGCATATCTACCAGATGTGCGAGCTAGTTATAGAGATGGGATTTCTACCCCACACTAACGTTGGTCCATTAAGCTTCGAAGAGATGGCGGCGCTCAAACGGGTGAATGTCTCAATGGGTCTGATGCTCGAACAGGTAACGCCTACTTTATTAAAGACTGTACACAAGCATGCACCTAGCAAAAGACCAACGCTACGGTTGGAACAGTTGGATTTTGCAGGGAGATTGAAGATTCCCTTTACGACAGGGATTTTGTTGGGGCTAGGAGAGAGTGTAGACGATTGGCGAGAGAGCTTGGAGGCGATCACCCGCACTCACAAACAGTACAGACACATTCAAGAAGTCATCTTGCAGCCCCACCAGCCAGGAGAAAGGCAAAGTGAGCTGCGATTACCCTGCCAGGGTCCAACAATTCTAAAGGCAGTCAAACTCGCCAAAACTATTCTTCCTTCAGATATCACTATACAAATTCCGCCCAATCTAATTCTCTTAGATCAAGCGTTAATCGACTGCCTGGCAGCAGGTGCAACAGATCTAGGCGGCATCGGCCCAATTGACGAGGTTAATCCGAGCTATGGACATCGCGATCGCGAAGCGATGAAAGAACTCTTGAAGGCGCAAGGATGGAAACTACAGCAGCGGTTGCCAATCTACAAGCAGTACGACCGTTGGCTAGAATCAGACATTATCAGCCTTTCGAATTTTCGTCAGATCCAGATCTAGTACGCCTGTATGAGTGTCAGTTTATACAACTGTCTACTCAGGTAATCTCTATGAAGACATATCATGCCTGGCGAGTTCTTAGTGTGCAGTTGAGCGTCTAGTCGAGAAGGGAGTTAATCGGCGTGATCCAGCTCGCAGTTCCTATGTATGAAGGATTACGAGAATACAGAGACACAAGCATAAGCAGCCTACGATTAATTAATCCGGATACAAAAGTACGAAGGAGTAAGGATTATCGTATGAAGCCTTAATAAAGCAGTAAGTCTTCAATAAAGCAATTCCTGAACCCGTCACTCGGTAGTTTCCACATTTCTCTACAATTCAGGACTGCAACTAATGAAATCATCAGCCGATCATTCGAACCATTCTATGGGTTCAATGAAAGCAGGCCATTCGAACCACTCTATGGATCCGATGAAACACGCAGAGCACTTAAGTGTCTTGAAGCTTGTTTCTAGTCGGAATACCCACATCGCTAAGCAAAGCGGTTCATGGTTTGACCCCGAAACATGGGTAGGTGGAAAGGTTCCCGGCAAAAGCGCCAGAGTACAGATTGGGCACGGCATTACCATAAGATACGACCAGGTCAGTACTACCGAGCTAGACACGCTAAACGTAGAGGGCAAGATACAGTTTGCCAACAATCGCGACACCAAAATGGTGATCGATACGTTTGTTGTTTCACCTGGCGGGCAGTTGGAGATTGGAACAGAAAAGAATCCAGTCAGAGCGGGCGTAACAACCGAGATTCTAATTGCAGATAATGGACCGCTCGATCTCAAGAGCGACCCCGGTCAGTTTGGCCGAGGACTGATTTCTCATGGCGATGTACAGATTCATGGTCAGGCCAAAACCTCTCACCTCAAGGTTGCTAGGGACCCCATGAAGGGCGATCGCACCCTTACCCTTCAAAAAACTCCAATCAACTGGCAAGTTGGCGACACCATAGTCCTCACTGGCACGACCTACAGCAACGCCACCACTGACAGAGAATGGGAAGCCACTATTCAAGACGAAGAAGTCACCATCCGTGCAATTAACGGCAAGACAATCACCCTCGACCAGGCGCTCAAATTTGATCACGATACGCCCCGCAAGGATCTCAAAGCCTACGTCGCCAATCAGAGCCGCAACATCATCATTGCCAGCGAAAATGGTGACGCCGTGCCAATCGGGCAGCGCGGGCACACCATGTTTATGCACTCAGATGATATTGACATCCGCTATGTAGAATTTAGAGATCTAGGCCGCACTGACAAGAGCCAGCCGCTTGATAAAAATATTCGAGGCCGTAAGAATGTAGCTGGCCGCTACGCTGCGCATATTCACCGGACTGGCAGCAGCAGCGATCCGGCTATTCTAGTCGGCAATGTCGTAGACAGCTCTCCCGGCTGGGGCTTCGTCGTCCACGACAGCAAAGCCATATTAGAAAATAACTTTGCCTACGATGTCAACGGGGGCGCGTTTGTCACCGAAAGTGGCAACGAAACTGGCGCATTTCGCAACAATATTTCTATTAAAACTGGTGGACTTTATTCCGTTAACGAAAAAAAAGGAACTAAAACACACGATTTTGCTCGTACAGGCGTTGGCTTTTGGTTTGCGGGTCGTCTAGTCGAGAACGAAGGCAACATCGCTGCTGGCAGCCGTAATTCAGGAATGTTTTATATGCATCGTGGCTCTAAGCTGATCGATGTGAATGTAAAAGATCTACCTATTCCCGAAGCGGCCAAATCTATTAGCAACGATGGTAAAACAGTCGGCGTTGACCAGCCACCCATCCAAGGGTTCAAGAACAACGAAGTCTTTGCATCAGGGAATGGACTGCGCGTTATCAAAAACTTCCCCGAACAGAACAATGATTTGCGTAGCGTTCTAAAAGGATTCAAAGCTTGGGAAGTCGAAGAAGGCACAGAGCTGCAATACACCTCTCACTACACGCTTGATGACTTTGATCTAGTTAGTACCAAAGACACACGTTTCTGGCGTAGCAAGGGTCTGCACCTACAAGAGAACACACAGGATATGGTGTTCAACAATCTGTCGATAGATGGCTTTGAAGCCGGGATTGTGGCTGATACCAGCCCTGGAAGCAACATCGCCAAACTCAAAGACAAGGGATTTGTTTGGGTAGATCTACAGCTAAAGAACAATCTTAAAAATCTCGACAATATCAGTATCTCTTCAAAGCAGCAGTTGAGATCGACGCCGCAGTCGAGAGCAGCTAAATCTTCTAGCAAACTCAAGTTCGAGCTTTCTAACGATAGCGATCTAGAGATTGCGTTTGACGATTACAAAGACGAAGGCTACGTCGAAATCAAAGGAACAAAAACCGATTCGCTTGGAACAATCAAAGTTCCCTTTGGCAACGAAAAGATTATTCTCAACTATGGAGACGTAATCAATCTAGCCAAACAAGGCTACTACACACTACCCAATGGCAAACGCGCCGCAATCGTTGACGAATTCTTCTCCGATCGCCTGACCGGAGAAACCATAAAGCAGTCATTTGTAGTGACCTTTAAGGAGGCAGGCTGGACAAAAAATTCTCCCTATCTAGGCAAGCTTAATCCCGATAGCATTGGCGGTGCCACTAGGGTAAATGTTCCTCAGAGCAGATTTTCACTAGAGGATAGTGCGATTACCCCCGTCAAACCTGTTCCTCCAGTTGTCAAAGACCCGGTCGCACCCAAGCCTCCGGTCGTCGAAGACCCAATTGCGCCCAAGCCTCCGGTTAAACCTCCTGTCGAGCAGCCCATCAAGCCGATACCGCTTCAGCCTAGCGATCAGTTCACACCCACTGACAGTGTGCTACAGCCAGTCGCTAGCTATAGCTTTAAGGAGGATCGAGGCAGTCGCGTACAAGACGTTTCTAAATTTGGTAAGAACAACTTTGCTACATTCGGAGACGGAGCGGATTGGACAAGAACAGGGAAGATTGGCGGCGGCGTAGAGCTAGACGGAAAAGGCTCAGTTCGCGTGAGAAACTCTACCGACATCAACAGAGCCATTCATGATAAGCGATCGGTCTCTCTGTGGTTCAACCCTGACCAGCTAGCGGGCAATGGATCTACTAAACAGGTGATATACGACGAGGGCGACTATCGTCGAGGTTTAAACATCTATCTAGAAGGTGACGATCTATTTGTTGGTGGCTGGAATCGCTCTACCCAAGAAAGCGCTTGGGACGGCAGTTGGATCTCGTCAAAAGACAGCATCAAAGCAGGGCAGTGGCATCACGTTGCCTTAGTCCTGTCAGGCAATGAAACAGTGAAAGATGACGCCTTCACTGCCTATCTAGATGGAGAGAAAATCGGCAGCGAAGAAGGCTCTCAGCTTTGGAAGCACAGTAATGCTACTGGGATTGGAAATATCGCTGGCAAGACCCGCTTTCACAACGGTAGGGGCGTTGGCTCGCAAGGTCTAGCCGGCACCATAGACGAAGTGCAGATCTTTAATCAGGCACTAACAACCAACCAAGTAGCCGACTTAGCTGCCATATAGGTCGCCATTACAGACATAGTAGATGTCCTGATGCACAGGACATCTGCTAGTCGAGTTGCCCGGTGTAACGCAGCGGTTTCAGCTTGAACTACACGCGGCCACGGAGCATCTGAGCCATCTCATTTTGCTTTGGAGACAGCTCTAGAGCGGTCTCTTCGGTAATTCGGCCTGCCTCGTACAAAGCGTATAGCGACTGATTCATCGTACACATGCCGTCGAAGGTGCACTTTGGCAGAATCGCTTCGACTTCATCGAGCTGACCGCGCAAAATGTAGTCTTTGATAGCGTCTGTGTTGATCAAGATTTCGTGAAAGGCGGCGCGTTTACCGTCGGTGGTGCGGCATAGTCCTTGGGCGACGACGCCAATTAGAGATTCTGCGATCGCCACCCGAATTGGAGCCTGCTGCTCTGGCTCATACATGCCCAGAATTCTTTCCACTGTCTTCACTGCGCTGTTAGTGTGCAGCGTGCCAAAGACTAGGTGGCCTGTTTGCGCGGCTTTGAGCGCGGTTTCGATGGTTTCGCGATCACGCATCTCACCCACCAGAATAATATCTGGATCTTCTCGCAGAGACGCCTTCAGCGCATTGCTAAACTTGCGCGTATGCACCCCTACCTCTCGCTGTTTCACCAGCGACTTCCGGCTCTGATGGACAAACTCCACTGGGTCCTCAATGGTGATGATGTGCTTTGGCATCTCCTTATTGATGTAGTCAATCATCGCCGCCATCGTTGTCGACTTGCCCGAGCCCGTTGGCCCGGTCACCAGAATCAGCCCCTTGTGGTAGTGGCACATATCCTTGATAACGGCTGGCAGATTCAGCTGCTGCATCGTCAAAATCTCAACCGGAATCAGTCGCATCACGATCGAAGGGCCATTCAAACTATCAAAGATGTTGATCCGCACTCGCGAAAAGTCATACTGAGCTGCCCCGTCAAAATCCAGCGTCTCCTTGAACTCTAGAACCTGCTCTGGCGTCAAAATTTCCGTCAGCCAGCTATCAAACATCTCCGGCGTAGTCACCGGAAACTCTGTGCTACTAATCTCACCCCGATTGCGATAGCGCGGCACTTCCCCTACGCCCACGTGAATATCCGAATAGCCCTCATCAAACGCCTTGCGAATAATCTTCTCTAGCGTCGGTCCATCCCCTTTTACACCCGTTGGCAGCGGCGGCGGCGCAGCGGCTCTATGTCCAGAAGCCTTTTGCCCGGCAGCCTTCTGCGCCAACTGCTTTTGTGCATTCGCAGGCGGCTGAATCATCTGAGTCTGCGGCGCAGCAGGCACCCGTGGCCGCGCTGAAGGAGGCATATTCGGCGGTAGGTTAGTAGGATTTGCCCGCGGTGGTGGTGGCGGCATCGCGGGTCTAGGCGGCGGCGATGGCGGCGGCGATTGCAGATTGCTCATTAGGAGCCCCTCAAAAAGTTGCAGTGAGTGTATGCGCGCATATGCCTGTATTTTCTTAGAACCAGGTTTCGCACCTTCCTAGATTGCCCAGCCACGTCCACTCCCCTACGCCCTTACTCCCCCACTCCCCACCTCCAGCAGCCCCAACTCCTACGAACCCCAACTCCTATGAAGTAGAGAAAACCCTTCCCCCTCCCTCCAGCGCGCTATGCTACCCTACTAAAGTTCTATTAAATTCACACATCTGGATTTTCGGGTGTTCGGCGGGCTCATTTGCCCAGTTTCTGAATGCGACCAGATGGAGGTTTTAACCCGATAAAGGAAAATAAAATACATGGCAGTCGTATCCCTGTCCGACCTCTTAGAGTCGGGCGTGCATTTTGGTCACCAAACCAGACGCTGGAATCCGAAGATGGACGAATACATCTTCACCTCTCGCAACGGTGTCCACATCATCGATCTTGTTCAAACCGCTCAACTGCTTGAAGAAGCCTATCAGTACGTTCTCAAGTCCGCAGAAGGGGGCAAGAGCTTTCTGTTTGTTGGCACCAAGCGACAGGCCGCCGGAATTGTGGCTCAAGAGGCCAGTCGCTGCGGTTCTTACTACGTCAACCAGCGCTGGCTAGGTGGCATGCTTACCAACTGGACCACTATCAAGACCCGCGTAGACAGGCTCAAGGAGCTAGAGCGGATGGAGCAGTCAGGAGAACTCGCAGCACGTCCAAAGAAGGAAGGCTCTATGCTGCGCCGCGAGCTAGAAAAGCTTCAAAAATACCTAGGTGGTATCAAGACCATGCGCCGCATTCCTGACGCGGTTATCATCGTAGACGTTCGTCGCGAATACAACGCCGTTCAAGAATGCCAGAAGCTGGGGTTACCGATTATCTCCCTGCTAGATACCAATTGCGATCCAGATGTGGTCGATGTCCCCATTCCTGGTAATGACGATGCGATTCGCGCTATCAAACTTGTGATTGGTCGCCTTGCCGACGCGATTTATGAGGGGTCTACAGGCGGCAACACGGCTAGCGGTAGCGGCACGGCTGCTGCGCATGCCACTGACATCTACGATGGCTACGATGGCGCTGACTACAACGATGAAGGCGAAGAACTAAGTACTGCTGCCGACCAGGCACCTGCGACCGACAGCTAAGCGCTTCTTAACCTGAACGGAGACGGAAGCAACTACCCTTGGCATAACTCTCCTTATTAAACTCATTAAAGAATAGAACGGAGGCACGATGGCAGAAATTTCTGCAAAGCAAGTCAAAGCACTGCGCGACCAAACGGGAGCAGGCATGATGAACTGTAAAAAGGCGCTCAAAGAAAGCGGTGGCGATGTTGAAAAAGCGACTGAATGGCTTAGGCAAAAAGGAATTACCTCCGCTGCCAAAAAGGAGAGCAGAGTAGCCTCTGAAGGATTAGTTCACAGCTACATCCACACGGGTGGACGCGTGGGTGTCCTAGTCGAAATCAACTGCGAAACTGACTTCGTCGCGCGGCGCGAAGAATTCAAGACGCTGGCCCAGGATGTGGCTATGCAGATTGCGGCTTCGCCTAATGTGCAGTATGTCAGGGTTGACGATATTCCTGAGGACTTCGCCGAGAGCGAGAAAGCGATTGAGATGGGCCGCGACGATCTTGGCAACAAGCCAGACAATATCAAAGAGAAAATTGTTCAAGGCCGCATAGACAAGCGCCTGAAGGAACTTTCTCTGGTCGATCAGCCTTTCATCAAGGATCAAAACATCACAGTTGCAGAGCTAGTCAAGCAGGCAGTAGCTAAGCTGGGAGAAAACATTCAAATTCGTCGATTCTCTCGTTTCATCTTGGGTGAAGGCATCGAGAAAGAAGAGGTGAATTTTGCGGATGAGGTAGCTGCTCAGACAGGGCAAAAGGCTTAGGCGGCACAGAGCAGTTGTAGAGTAGTTCTAGAGCAGTTCTCCCGATGATACAGGCATTGGTATGGGCGGTGTCATAGACACAGGAGCAGTCGCTTCTATCATCTGTCATCTAGCGAGAGGTCGGGTTCTTCTGCAAATGAGGAGTCCGACTTTCGTCGTTTTGCGGAAGATGAGCGATATTGTCACAAAATAGCTATGGTATAGCCACGTTCCGTGGGTTCATGGTGCGACCACGTTATCAGTGCGAGTGACGTTTTAGAGAATATATGGTTAAAGCAAGCGGCCAAATTGAAAAGGAGTTGGGATTGCTCCAGCAGCGCACTGAAGACATGGCGATCGCACTAGATCCAATCTATGACGGCTATCTAGGCGCACTTGCCGACGCGAGTAAGCAGCAGCTAATGTCAGCGGTCTACCACCTGTGCACCCAGGCGTATCCCGACAAATTTTTGAAGCTGTCTTGGAAAGAGCGCAGCAAGCTACAGCAGACTCTACAGACCTTAACTGCTCAGATTCGGCCACAGCTAGACGAGCAGCGCACTCGTGCCAAAAAGATGAGTCGTCGTCCGCAGCGCAACAACGGGCTGGACTTTTTGCAGCGGCTACTAGAATCGAGAACCGCCGGAGCAGTCATTCATGCTCGCGAAGGCACTAGCGAAGATCTCTTGGAAAAGCTCTCTGCACTTGCACAATCAGACAGGTCTCAATCGGACAAATCCCAATCAGATAAGCACCCAGACCCACGTTTTGATTCAGATGCAGAACAGTACAAACGTGAGCAGCACAAAAGCAGTTCGTCCAAAAACGAACAGCCTTCTGACACAGATGAATTAGGGCCTACAGAAGACTGGGAAGACGATATCCCGGCTGCTGAAGAATACGATGAGGTAGATGACGCTAGCGAAAGTCTCTTTCTTCGGCATAAGCAAGGAAGGGATAGCGCTTCTAGAGGCGACGCTATTAGCGCCGTGGATCTAGAAAATATGGATTTTCCTGAGTCAGACTTGGAAGATGACGACGACGATGACGAGCTAGACTTCGACATCGACGTACCCGCTGCCGAACAGCGATTGACTATTGCTGAGGAAGAAGATTTGCTAAGCGCCCTAGAGGGGCTAGCTGGGCGCTCTGCCACAGCCGATGACAGCTCAGAGGACGAATCCGAGCAGCCATTAGCGCCTATTCATCTGTTCAAGCAGCAGATGTTAATGGAGAAAGGCATTCGAGATGTGTTTAGAACTCTGTCGGATGAAATTAACGAACTGCTGCAAAAAGCGAGCGTGATGCCTAGCTTCCCGAAAGCGCTAATGGCGGCAGCAACCGATCCACAGGGTATTGGTGAACCGGTGAACGCAGTCCCGAATGTGGTAAGAGTCTCTGTTCGAGTGATGCATGGACAGATCAATACAGACTCAGAGGGGATGGATGATGGCAGACCAGCTTTGTCTGAGTCGACTAGAGACGAACGGCGGCGATCGCGCTCAAAGCGTCGACAACCAAAACCGGGACAGTCGAAGCCGGGACAGTCAAAGCGCAGGCACTCGTCACGGTCTAGGTCCAATCGAGCAGACGTTTCTCGTCTTGAAATTCCGCACGATATTGTAGAGATAGAAGCACTTCCAGAACTAGCCTTAGTCAGCCTGCAGCTCAGCGAAGTTGCCTTTAGCGATCCGACTGTGTCTGCTTGGCGTACTCGCTTGCGCAAAGAGCTATCGACCCTCAAGCGACTAGGCAACCACTATGCCAAAACGCAGCGATCGCTAGAGACAGCCCAGGCCGAAGACGCCTGGCGATCGAGCTGGATGGCTGCGGATAGTGACTAACTTCGATAAAAAGTTATGGAGCAGACGATTCAGAACAGCCAGCCAACGCTACCGACATTACCCGACTGGGTAAGGCTACAAAAGGCGCTGAGTGTCGAGTCAGAAAGAGGCTTCAACAATATAGAAGGACACCAGCAGCTATTTAGTGAGTTTCTATCGAGCAGCTTACTCAATGGCTGCGCCGCCTTTGCCAACGGCTTTTCTTCCTCAACCAAAATTGACAGCGACAAGTGGAAAGACCTAGCTCAGCGGTTTGAACATTACGCCGATCTATCTTTTTCTGCGCGTCAGCATCTAGTTGCAGATACCAGGCGATTCTTGCACAGAGCCAGGCAGACAGCCGATGCCCTGCCACTCTTAGCAGAAGGTGCTGCAGACTATTCAGCTGACTCACAAAATTCGTTAAGGGCTGGTAAATCACAGACCGGAAAGAAACAAAAATCTAGCGGCAGTGCTGCAACAGGCAAGCGCAAGGCCAAGTCATCGGCTAAATCGCCCAAAACGACCGATGTGACCGGTCTAGTTGACCGATCCGATTCCAATCATCCACTTGATAAGCCGCTAACCCACCTCAAAGGTATTGGCGCCTACAAGGCAGAAAAGCTAGCGAAGCTTGGACTCCTCAGCCTGCGCGACGCACTGTTCTACTATCCGCGCGACTATATCGACTATGCCCGCCAGGTCAAGATCAAAGATCTGGTGCCAGGTGAGACGGTCACGCTGGTTGCCACAGTTAGAAAGTGCAACTGCTTCAACAGTCCACGGAACTTCAAGCTGACAATCTTCGAGATGACGGTGTACGACAGCACCTCTCGGCTCAAGATTAGTCGATTTCTAGCGGGAACTCACTTCCGTTCTAGAGGATGGCAAGAAAGACAAAAGCGACTGTATCCACCGGGGGCAGTCGTCGCTATCTCGGGACTGGTCAAGCAAACAAAGTACGGTATCAATATCGACAGCCCAGAAATCGAGGTGCTAGGCGGACCGGATGATGCAATCGAGTCGCTGACGGTAGGCCGAGTGGTGCCTGTGTATCCTCTCACCGAGGGAGTCGGGGCAGATATTGTCCGTAAGGCAGTGGTGGCAGCTTTGCCAGCGGTGGTGGAACTGCGCGATCCGCTGCCAAAAGCTTTGAGGGAGAAGTATGAGCTGGTGGATTTGGCGGTGGCGATCGCACATATCCATTTTCCACCCAGTACTGACGCGCTTGCGATCGCCCGCCGCCGCCTAGTTTTTGACGAATTCTTCTACCTACAGCTCGGCCTACTCCGCCGCCGTGCCGCCCAGCAACAGGCCCAAACCAGCGTTCAGATGGCACCGACTGGCGAGCTAATCGAATCTTTCTACAAAGTCTTACCCTTCAAATTCACCAACGCCCAGCAGCGCGTCGCCCAGGAAATTCTCAACGACTTGCAGGAGACCGCCCCGATGAATCGCCTCGTTCAAGGCGACGTCGGATCAGGTAAAACAGTCGTCGCGGTAGTCGGCATTCTGGCCGCTATCCAGGCAGGCTACCAGGCGGCACTAATGGCCCCGACCGAAGTCCTAGCCGAGCAGCACTACCGCAAACTAGTCGAATGGTTCAACCTTCTACACCTACCTGTAGAGCTTCTGACTGGCTCAACCAAAGCCGCCAAACGCCGACAGATTCACAGCGAACTATTGACGGGCGAACTCCCCGTTCTAGTCGGCACCCACGCACTGATAGAAGACCCGGTGAAATTCAACAATCTAGGGCTAGTCACCATTGACGAGCAGCACCGCTTTGGCGTCGCCCAGCGCGCCAAACTTCAGCAAAAAGGGGATAATCCTCATGTACTTACCCTGACCGCTACGCCTATCCCTCGAACGCTGGCTCTCACTATTCACGGCGATCTAGATGTCAGCCAAATTGACGAACTGCCCCCCGGTAGAAAAGCAATCAAGACCACCGTCTTAGGCAGCAAAGAACGTTCAGATGCCTACGATCTAATTCGCAGAGAAATTGCTCAAGGTCGCCAGGTTTACATTGTTCTCCCCCTGGTCGAAGAATCCGAGAAACTCGATCTTCGATCTGCAATGGAAGAACATAGCCGTTTGCAGGAAACTATCTTTCCAGACTTTCAAGTAGGTTTGCTGCACGGACGAATGAGTTCTGCTGACAAGGATGCTGCAATCAGTGCTTTCCGCGAGCAGGCTACGCAGATATTAGTCTCTACCACCGTTGTTGAAGTGGGCGTAGACGTACCGAACGCCACCGTTATGCTGATCGAACACGCCGAGCGGTTCGGACTCTCACAGCTCCACCAG
>JBCCOH010000129.1:0-15181 GCA_039111275.1 Cyanobacteria bacterium P01_D01_bin.1
CCGAAGGGCGCAAACACTTGGACTATCCTTGCTTCGTTAGCAGCCACTGCACAGCAGCGCGGCGATTCGTTCATTGAACAAGTCGCTCACGCTATGGTGCTCAATGATAGAGCTGCTTAGGATTACGCTAAACACGTACCTGGCACTGCCAGATCAAACATAGCCTATGGGTGGCGATCGCAACTTTGCTCGCTTAATCTAGCTATTCAGCGACTTCGGCTATTTGGCCTAAATGTTCAAAGTTGAGCCGAACATTAAGCGTTAGTTTCCTCTTTGATAAAGTCCTCTTAACGACAGGAACCTGGTACGTAGCAAATACTGATGGGGTTAGTAAAGCCCCACATCAGTAGGTATGTCTATGCTGCGCGTCAACCCTTATCTACAACAGCCTTCTAGCGATGGCGTGTACGTTACCTGGTTCACCGAGGAGAATATCCCTGGTGAATTATCAGTAACAGGACCCGGCTTGGATACGCCTCTAACCTTTACGACTAGCCCTACCTTTGAATCTATCCTCAGCTACACCGATGCCGAGCTGAATCAGGAGATCGAAGGGTTAGAA
Source organism: Cyanobacteria bacterium P01_D01_bin.1 (assembly GCA_039111275.1). Lineage (GTDB taxonomy): Bacteria > Cyanobacteriota > Cyanobacteriia > Phormidesmidales > Phormidesmidaceae > Phormidesmis. Next base: position 563 of record JBCCOH010000129.1, read on the forward strand.
CAGGGCTCGTGGCTGCTGGAAAATGAGAATTACAAGCACATTGTTGATCTAAGCGGACTCTCTCCTGATAGCACCTACGAGTATTCGGTGACGGTTGGAGAGACTACGTTTGAATCTAGCTTTGAGACAGCGCCAACTGCTGAAGACTGGGATGAAATTCGCTTTGTTGTATTTTCCGATAGTGAGACCGAACCTAGAGGCCGGGTCAACCGTCGTGACTGGCAGCAGGGCGCTTTAGAAGAAGATTCTTTGGCTCGCCCAGATGTGGAAGATAGCCAGTGGGCAGAGACGATTGGCGTGAGCGGCGATCGCCTCAACTACCCGCTAACAGAAAACGTCGGCTATAGAAACAATCTAGAAATCATCAACAGCCGAGAGCCAGACTTCTTGGTGATGCCAGGAGATTTGATTCAAGGCGGCGGCTATCAGCCAGCCTGGGATGAGTTTTTCCGTCATAATGCGGGTGAGTTTGACAGTGGCTTATCTGAGTACGCGCTTCTCCCTGCTCTAGGTAACTGGGAAAACTTTGGCGCCCTCAACGGTGGCTACGGCATCGACGAGGACGGACGATATGGTCCCTTGTTTGGCCGCGGAAAGTTTCACACCTACTTCGACGCACCCAGCAACGGCACTCCTGAACATCGAGACAACTACTACCGGACTGACTACGGCCCCGTCACGATTCTGACGCTAGACAGCTCCAACGGCGAACCAGATGACAGCCGCGACAACTATGGTGGAGAAGGTCAGCCGCCTAAAATTAGTGGTCGAGAGTACACTGGCCCCGGCACAGATACTCAGTCAAACGTCACCCGTGAACAGTACGAGGAAGCAGGCGGAACCGACTTAGCCGACTTCAACCCCGGTAGTCCTCAGTGGAACTGGGTGATTGAGCAGTTGGAATCGGCTAGTGCAGAGGGGCAGTTTATCTTTGCGCAGTTCCACCACGCGCCTTACTCTAGCGGTACGCATGGCCTACCGATGAATCACGAAGATTCTTCTGGTCAGGGTGGAACGCCGATGCGTCAGTATCAGCCATTGTTTGAGGAGTACGGCGTGGTTGCCGTTTTCTCTGGACACAGCGAAATGTTCGAGCGCAGCTTCGTTGATGAAGATGGCGACGGAGAAGGGGTCTTCTACTACGATGTGGGCGTTGCTGGCGACGGTATGCGCGGACAGCGTACTGATGAAGAGGGCGATCTGCTTGGCTATAACCCGTTTAGCCAGTGGACTGCTGACCAGAGCGAACCGGAACTATGGCAAGAGGTGGATGGCGTTCTGCAAAACGTAGCGGGCGGCAAGCATTACGGACATCTAGAAGTCAACGTAGAGAATCTAGGCGAAGAGAACGGTGCGCAGATTACCTTCACGCCTGTCTATAGCTTCCCTATTTTGGATGAGAACTATGAGCTAGTTGATACTGAGCGACGGGTGTATGGAGATGAAATCGTCATCGAGCTTGTTAGCACAGGGGCAAACGATATTGAAGGGACTGACGACGCTGACACCTTGGTGGGGACTGACGCTAACGAAACTATTGTTGCTCTTGGGGATGACGACACTGTTGCAGGTGGTCTTGGTGATGATGTAATCAACGGGGGTGACGGTGATGATGTCCTCCGTGGCGATGCGAATAAGCGTAGCCCTCAAGATGGTGTCGGCGGTGATGACATTATCTTTGGTGGGGCTGGGCGCGATCACATCGGCGGCAAAGGCGGCAACGATATCCTCTTGGGTGAAGCAGGCGATGACTTCATCTGGGGTGATGACGGCGACGACATTATCTTTGGCGGCGCGGGCAACGACATGCTCGTCGGCGACAACAACTCGCAAGGCAGCGGCAGTGACCTATTCGTCTTCGGCAGCGGTGACGGCACCGATACCATCATGGACTTCGAGGCCAATATTGATCGCATTGGCTTAGTTGAAGGTGAACTCACCTTTGCCGACCTGACCATTTCCCAAGATGGCAGCGCGACAATGCTGGGCGTTACTAGCACTGGCGAAATGCTTGCAATCTTGAACAATGTACAAGCGTCTGATCTAACGGCGAGCAGCTTTGAAGTTGTTGATGATGTCTCTAACCTAGAGGAAGCAATGGCGTTGATCTAGGCGTGCGCTGAGAAGGTGGAACGGCTATGAGTTGGCGATACCGTAGAGGTCCTAAAGTAAGACAACTTTACGCATACAGCCAACCTATCAGCTCGCCCATCGTCAGCTTAAAATCTGAAGCAAACTCCGGCACAGGCAACGGTGTTTCCAATATCTCGTAGTAAGCAGGTAGAGTATTTGGCAAATAGCTAAAAACGCATTTTTCAGCAGGGTCGATCAACCAGCCCATCTCACTGCCATATCTGACACTGCGTAGTATTTTCTTCACTACCTTAGTTTGGCTTTGATCGGGCGATAGAATCTCAATCATCCAGTTAGGCGCGGCAAAAAGCTCACCATCGATCGTGCTGCTTTCATCTTTGGGAATTGATGACCAGGGCAAAACCGTAATGTCAGGAACAAGCGATCAGGGCTTCGCCCTACACGTTCTCAAAAAGCACTACTGCTATTGAACCGCTCGAATTACAATTGCCAGTGTTCCTAACCCAATCCCAATGAGTGCTGGCACTAGACGGCCACCTAAAATTCGCAGCCTTGCATTGATTGGTACTTTCCCTGTCTCCCAATAGACCCAGTCATCTCCTAATTGGCTCGCTAGCCTCAGATCCCCTGAAATTAGGAGTACGACACCGTTACCTGCGGCGGGGTTCACTCGTACCGTGTGACCTAGTGCAGGCAAGTTACCTCCGTCATGACCTACCACATACTTATCAGTGCCACTAGAAACATACAGGGTGTGTCCCAGTCCCCAGTCCTGACGTGCCCCCGGCTGAGGCGTGATCATTTGCTCTAGTGTTGCTTGTTCTAGAACTGAGTTCTTTTGGCTGTAGGCTTGAATGAAGCTGGCCATATCTTGAGGTGTGGCGTAGAGAGAGGCTGCTGCTGTGGCTGTATATCGACGATGAGGACTTGGTTGAAGGTTTTCGTCGAAGCTGGTAGCTAGCTCATCTGCACGGCCAGAAGCTGCGATCGCCTCCCAGTCAAAGCTTGATTCTCTCATTCCCAAAGGTTTCAAGACATTCTTCTCCATGTAGTCTGAGAAAGACTGCTGCGTAACTTCTTCAATCAGTAGTTGCAAGACTGTGTAGCCACCGCCAGAATACAGCCAGTTTTTTCCAGGTTCTCTAGAAACTGTGACGCCACGCGGTTTTCCTGACGTAGAATCTTTTGTCAAAGTCAAAGACTCTTCTAGGGATTGGATTGGGTTACCTGGTAGAAAACCGGCGTAGCCAAACAAGTCGTCTAATCCTCCCGTATGGCTCAACAGATGTCTGATCGTTACTTGATCGCTGTATTGACCTACTGGAAATCGCCAACGATTCAGATACTGATTTGCAGGCTTATCTAGGTCAATCGTCCCCTCTTCCACAAGCTTCATGACTCCCCAGGCAGTCACCATCTTACTTACAGATGCCATCTGGTAGAGCGTCCGATCGATCTGAACAGGATTATTCTGGGTAGCGTTAGCAACTCCAAAAGAGTGAGCTGCAACAACTTTACTATCTTGAATCAGAATAAGAGCGGCACTACCTAGTGTTGACTTATCCGACTGTCTTAGCTTTCGGAGCAGATAGTTTTCAATAGTCGCTAGATCCCCTCGCGGTACTCCTGGGCGGGCGATCCAAAATACTTCAATAACAACAACAGCAGTGACCACTACAGTTAAAAGTGCTATCTGGCCTATCGTTATGAAGATTCCACTACTCATGGCTCTAGAAGAAACGCTCTCTATGGAAGTGTTTAGCTCACTAGCCTACCAGTGCAAAGAGGAAAGCGCTTTAGCCTGAACGAACATTTCAATGCGTACCCTACATCATTTTCACGTCTCTGAAGTATTCAAACTTCTCAATGAGCCTGGTCGGAAAGACAACTTTTACTTCTGGCTTTTGTGCGAAGGTGATTTCTCTTGTGAAGTCAAACCCGAATAGGTTTGTTGTTTTGGGATGGACCGTAATATCTTCCCAGGGAATATAAAGTAGGGCGTGTCCTATGCGAAAGAAGATAATCGTGTGCATGTATACACCGTCTTCGTCATAGTCGATAGTGGCCGAACCTTTGTATCTCACTCCGTTAACACGGATAGTTTTCGGCCCACCTTTCTGCCTAGGTCTGGCAGGATACCGCTCGATGCTGTAGGCTTCGGCCAGCTTCTGCCATCCCCCCAACTTGGCAAATGCACCGATGGCTAAACACCAAAATGCAGGAAAAGCAATAAGCAGAGCCAGAATAGTAAAGGGTTCGGCACTTGCAGAGGTGGCTCCAATCATAGAAAGAAGAGGCATAGATACCGATGAAAAGTAAAACGCTGATACTATTAGTGCCCCATTACTCAATACACTCCCAGTCAGTCAGATATTAGAGCGTGGAAGAAGCTGTGGGGCTAATAGCCAAGCCTGTGTGTCGCCCACAATACTGCTTTGCGCACTGCTTTGTCTTACGATTTTCTTAACAATCCGCAGATGTGAGATCATCAATTACAGATGCGGTTTTTCCGGTTCTTTTTCCCCGGTCCGTCTGTAGTTTTTGATGCGCCCTTATCGGCGACCTACAAATGCCTATTAAAACGGTTTCGACCACCCCTTTCGATGACCAAAAGCCAGGCACCTCTGGCTTGCGTAAGCAAGTTCCTGCGTTTCAGCAGCCGAACTACCTAGAAAACTTTATCCAGTCGACCTTTGGTAGCCTTGAGGACTATCAGGGTAAAACGCTGGTGGTCGGTGGCGACGGTCGCTATTACAATCGTCCGGCGATTCAGACTATCTTGAAGATGGCTGCGGCAAATGGCGTGGGCAAAGTTTTAGTTGGCAAGGGAGGCATTCTCTCTACGCCTGCGGCCTCCTGCCTGATTCGTAAGTACGATGCGATTGGGGGCATTATTCTGTCGGCTAGTCATAACCCCGGTGGGCCCGAGGGCGATTTTGGCGTTAAGTACAACGTCTCCAATGGTGGACCCGCCCCGGAGAAGGTGACTAGTGCCATTTTCGAGAATAGTAAATCGATTAGCGAGTACAAGATCGCTGACGCGGAAGATATTGATCTCGATAGCTTGGGCACTAGCCAGATTGAGGAGATGACGGTTGAGGTCGTAGACTCGGTGGCGGACTACGTTGAGCTGATGGAAAAGCTGTTTGACTTCGATAAGATTGCAACGCTGCTGAAGGGGGACTTCAGTATGTGTATGGATTCGCTGCATGCGGTGACAGGTCCCTATGCCAAGCAGATTTTCGAGCAGGCGCTGGGTGCGAAGACAGGGACGGTGACGAATGGTGAGCCGCTAGAGGACTTTGGGGGTGGGCATCCTGATCCGAATTTGGTCTATGCGCACGATTTGGTAGAGACGATGTTCGCGGAGGATGCGCCTGATTTTGGGGCGGCTTCGGATGGGGATGGCGATCGCAATATGATCCTTGGCAACAATTTCTTCGTCAACCCCAGCGACAGTCTCGCGCTGATCGCCGCCAACGCCACCTTAGTCCCCGGCTACAAAGATGGCCTTTCTGGTGTAGCCCGCTCTATGCCGACTAGCCAAGCCGCTGATCGCGTCGCCGAAAAGTTGGGAATCGACTGCTACGAAACGCCGACTGGCTGGAAGTTCTTTGGCAATTTGCTCGACGCGGACAAAATTACGGTCTGCGGTGAGGAAAGCTTTGGCACGGGGTCTAATCACGTGCGCGAAAAAGACGGTCTGTGGGCGGTGCTGTTCTGGCTGAATATTCTGGCAGAGCGGCAGCAGTCGGTCGAAGAGATTGTGACCGAGCACTGGAAGACGTATGGGCGGAACTTCTACTCTCGGCATGACTATGAAGGGGTGGATAGTGCGAAGGCAAATGAGCTGATGGAGGGGTTGCGATCGCAATTCTCCACCCTGCCCGGCAGCACCCTGGGCGCCTACACCGTTGACTATGCCGACGACTTTAGCTACACCGATCCCATCGACGGCAGCGTCAGCCAAAAGCAGGGCGTTCGTATTGGCTTTACTGACGGCTCTCGTATTGTCTTTCGTCTATCTGGCACTGGCACCAAAGGTGCAACCATCAGACTTTATTTAGAGAGCTACGAGTCTGATGCCGCCAAGCATACCGTTGATCCTCAAGAGTCGCTAAAACCATTAATCGTCATTGCCGATCAGGTTTCCAAGCTTCAAGAACTGACAGGTCGGGACGCGCCGACTGTGATTACATAATGCAAACTACCGCTGAGTACTGCTGCGCTTTTTGTGGTGAGACCAGTACCACCTTCGTTGACCTGAGCGCGGGTGGTAGCCAGTCCTATATCGAAGACTGTCAGGTCTGCTGCCGACCGAATATTCTCTACATATCTATTGATGAAGAAACACTGGATGTCACTATCGAAACTGACTATCAGGAGTAATGCTTGGCAGGAGTAATGTCCGGCAGGAGTAAAGTTTGATACATTCAACTGTGGGCTTAGTAAACCAAACTGGTTTTGGGAAAGCTGAAAGTATCAAATAAAGTTAATTTGAGAACTGTACGATAGTTAAGACACCTAACAGGTCGCACAGGTGTTTGCTGTATCTACATACGCATTTGTCTTGAGCATTCTGTTTTGAGCATTCTAGATCCTCTGAAGCGAGCAACATGAAGTATTGGGAATTTCTAATCCAGAAAGAAGGTGACGACACCTGGCTACCGCTGGAAACCCATCAGGTAGAGATTTTGGCAGGTCGCTATCGTGTTGTCGCTCATACTGACCGGACTAACACGTCTATAGATATTCAGGTGAGTCAGCTGGTGACTACAGAAGCGCCACCGCGCAAGCGAGTTCGCAATCATACCAGTCGGACAAGCAGTGCTGGGCTAGCTGTTGTCATTCCTTATGTTCATTTGAAGCCGGGTCAGTGGGAGCTGACTTGCAGCAGTCAAGAGGTCGCTGCTGATCTAGATAGCTGGGAGTACACTGTGCAGCTACAGGTTTTTGACGCTACGGAAGAAGATCTGTCTTCTACCTGGCTAACGCCATCTGATATCAAAACGGATGGTTTAGATGGCGCGAGTCAATTTGAATCATCAGTCCCTACCAACCCGGATTTGCCTTTGACCAGGGCGCAAGAGCACTCGCAGGAATTGCTGCGAGAGGGGCTGCGCGGTTCGTCTCGCAGTGATCTAGAGGTGGAAGGACAGAGCGCGGAGAAAGAGTCGCCCGCATACGGAATCGCTCTGAAGCGGCAGGCGTTCTTTGCACAAAGCGATCAGCCTATGACGATCGCAGGGCAGGTTCAAGCGCTGAGTAGTGTGTCTAGGCAGGATGAGAGTCAGCTGTGGCTGCGTCTGCAAAACCCAGAGGATGGCCAAGTGATTATGGAGGCGCATCGCCCGATTAATCTAGACCGGCTGCCTGCTGATTTCAAGGTCAAGATTCAGTTGCCTGCTCATGTGACTACGCAAATTGTTTGGGGGGAAGTTTCGCTGCGTTCTGTTGCCGATGCTGAGCATCCGAGTATTGTGCTGAGTTCTACCGTCTTCACGATTACGGCGGGGATCTCTCAGCTGCTAGATGATGTTGCCAACAGCACCCACTTCGATAGCGAATTTAGCGATTTTGACAACGAACTGTCGGCTTCTTCTGAACAAGACAGTGCTGTCTATAGCAATGGCACTTCTTCAGAAGATGTCTTGTTACCGCTAGCTGTCCCTTCTCTGAATGGTTCTACTAGTGTGCCACCAGCGGTAGGGGTTGTCGTACCGCCTCAGACGAATCGACAGGACAATCAGGTGGCAGAGACTAGCTCAAGAAGTCGAATCGAACTGCCTAGCTTTCCGGCTGCTGATCCTTTGATTGTGAGCGATCCGCCAACCATGCGATCGCACACAGAACCAGAGCGATCGCACACAGAACCAGAGCCAGACTTTCATGAGGCCAGCGCAGTCCAACTGCCGCCGATGGTCACTAAGCCCGCTCAGTTCATGGGCACTAGCATCGAAGACGACGACCTCGAAACTGCCGAAATTGCTGCCCTGCTAGAAAATATCAACGACGATCTAGAGCCTGCTGTTCCGGCTAATGACTCTTTCGGCTCATCGCGGGCTAGCAGTTTCCTGTCGACTACGCCAGAACTATCCGACGATCTGCTATCCGACCAGCCAACAGACGAGGCAGAACCCACCTCCGCGGAGTTAGACAACCCACACCATAGGCAAGTGCAGAGGCAGGAAAATGCCAAGGCCGCTTTTAGATCGCTCAATCTAAGAGACCATTTCATGCAGCGGCTTTTTGATCTGACTCATGACGAAGTCAGTCAAGCCAATAAATTTGCAGAAGACTTGCAGGCTGCGGGTGTGAGCTCAGAGGGCCCGCAGGCGTTCACTCAAACTGACGCCCTTGCCAATAGTGAAGTCGTCATCTTTGAAGAAGCGCCCGTGGTTGAAGTAGACAGCCAAACCCTACCTCCTGACCCAGCGTCTGCTGTTCCCAAAGCTTTGCCAGCTTCTTCCGTGCCGGGCCCGTCCGTACCAGTTTCTTCTACACCGATTCCTTCTACACCATCCCCTTCTGCGCCCGTTCCTTCGGTGCCGCCCTCTCCTACGACTAGATTGCCACGGCGTCGCCAGAGCTACAGCAACAATCAAAACATCACTCAAGACCAGAGCCAGATTCAGTCTTTGAATCAGCCCCCTGCTCAGTCCCAGTCTAGTGACCTTCCTAGTCAGCCGTTGTTCCCTCGATCGAGGGTCGATTTACCGACTGCGTCAGTCTCCGAAGCTGATAGAAACAGACAGTTGCGCCTGGCAAGGCTGCGTCAACGTCAGGCTGAAGCGAGAGCTGCTCGTGCCGGTGAACCGCCTGCTATTGAATCCTCTGCTAACGAACTCCCTACCACTGGATATTCAGAGCCTTCCCAGTCGTTAGCGGAACCTCCTGTTCGACCTGCGACTTCGTTTCCTACGAATGCTCTGACCCTCTATCGTGACGCTGGGCGTGATGCCGGACATGATGTTGGACGTGATGCCGGGCGTGATATTGGTCAAAGCGCTGAAGAACTGCCAGAGGTAGTGCTGCCAATCATCAGCGTTCCAATGGGAGATTTGATTGCGGGCGATCGCGTAACAATCACCGTGCGGACCCGGCCTTCAGTATTCAAGCCTTTTATTAAACTATGGATGATCGACCGCCAGAGCCGGACCGTCGTAGGTGAGCCGAAGCTGTTGACTGATTTGAAGCCCGATGCTCTGGGCGATTTGCAAACGAGTACTGAACTGCTAGTACCGATGGGTTGCTTGGATGTGCAGTTTGCTGCGATCGCAATCGATATAGCTACCCAGCAAGAAAGCAACAAGGCGATTGTTAACCGCCATGTCATTCCGGCTATGCAAGCATTGCCACCAACTAGAGGCGTTAGAGAAAGAGACTGGTAGCCGCTCTGTCGAAAGGGAGATCTTGCAACCCGCATCAGCTTAAACCGCGCGCAGTTCCATACCATTGAAGGGCAGGCAGACTACTGGACCTTTTGGTGAAGCACTCGGATTTTGTCTGCGATCGCCCCCAGTTGAGAGATTTTAGACATGGCTATTAGTGAGCAACAAGAAAAAGAGCTGACCGCTTTTGTAACTGCCCTGAGTGAACAAGAAGGGTCTTTGCCCGGTGGACTACAGGCGCAGCTTAGCGCGATTGGTCAGAATATAGAGAGCCGGGTGATGGAACTGCCCGTGATTGCCTCTAGCATTCCTAGCTTGAACTAAGCCTACCAATCGGCGCTGTCGGACGTGCAATCAGGCGATAGTGAAGCCAAAGCAACGCTGGTGTCTTCTGGCGGCAGAAAACAGGATACTAGCGTCAGTGAAAGCGCCGCCAAAATATTTACAGATGCTGATTCAGTTCAGGCCGCTAAAAAGGAGATGGCTCATTCCTCTGGAATGATTGCCTCGAATCCGTTGAAGCGTCTTTTTGGCCGAGGCTAACCCGGTAAGAGGCTAATCTGGTAAGGCGCTACCTGGCAGCTTGCTTCACATTCCGCCGAATCTGGCACTGTGCTAGCCAATAGCCCACGCCAATTCCAATTAGGCTGCACAGCATATCGCCTGCGTCTAGCGTCCGATTGGGTGATAGCCCTTGGATCAGTTCCTCAACAATGGTGAAGAGAGTGAACAGGCTAGGGAATACGGGAATGACTCGTCTGATATGCCGTCCTCTACACAGACGGTGGCCCAGATAAGTTGGGATGCAGTACAAAATTAGGTGTCCAACCTTATCGAAGTTGTGAATTTTAGAAAGTTCAGAAACGGGTAGATGTCCGGTGTAGGCGACTACCAGCATGACCAAGAAGAAAGCGCAGTAGCCTGCCGAGAGTAAGACAATTGCTAACGGTGGACGGGTTGCTAGCGAGGCTGATAGTGCCTCTGCGGCTCGGCGCTGAACGGACTGATGAGAGGGTGTGGAACTAGGCATAGGACTCGAATAATTTCTAATTTAATCTGGTTGCGCTAGTGAGCACTACAGCCGCTGAGCGACAGAATTCCGATGGACTAAGTAAATTGCATTAGGCATGGCCTATATTAAGTTCCTCAAACCTGTTCCCCTAGCGGTTCGGAATCGAGAAATAATCAAGGCACCCCGGAAAAAGCTCAAGCGACATGGAAGTTAGAACCGCTCACACTCGTTTATTTGTCGACGATATTGCTGCCTGCGCTCAGTTTTATCAGGACGTGCTGAAATTCAAGCCGATTGCGCTACAGATTGAGAAAGGCTACGCCGAGTTTGAAATTACTCATAACGTCCGCGTCTCATTCTTTCGACGGCAGGAAATGTCTGAAATTTTGCGCACTAGCAACCTACCTGTCGCTGAGGGAGCGCAGGACAAAGTTGGCCTGATTCTAAACGTCCATAATTTGGACGATATCTATCACGAGCTGCGCAAAGCAGGCGTTGCCTTCGCCGAACCGCCCACACAGAACAACGAATTCTCTCTCAAAGTCGCCTACTTCAGAGACCCAGCAGGCACTTTGATTGGCCTGTTTGAAGCAATGATGTAATTTTTCCTTCAGTTGACTCCCATTCATCGTTCTGCCTTCATCCTTCATCCTTCTCTTCCATGCCCTATATCCTCTCTCTCGATCTTGGCACCACTGGCAATCGCGCCATCGTCTTCGATAAATCCGGCGATATTGTCGGCCAAGCCTACCGAGAACTGACCCAGTACTATCCTCAGCCAGGCTGGGTAGAACACGATGCCACCGAGATCTGGGAGGCGGTGAAGTGGGCAATGGGCGCAGCGCTAAAGGACGCGGAAATCGAGGCCAAAGATCTCGCGGCGATTGGCCTGACGGTGCAAAGAGAAACTTGTTTGCTATGGGATAAGACGACGGGTAAGCCTCTGCATAAGGCGATTGTCTGGCAAGATCGGCGGACGGCTGGTTTTTGTAAGACGTTAGAACCCTCTCGGGAAAAGACCTATGAGCAGACGGGTCTATTTTTGGATGCGTATTTCTCTGCTTCTAAGATCCACTGGCTGCTGGATCAGGTGGGAGATGTCGATCTAGATAATGTGCTAGCTGGAACGGTTGATAGCTGGGCGCTGTGGAATTTGACGGGCGGTAGGATTCACGCTACGGACCACAGCAACGCGAGCCGCACGATGCTGATGAATTTGGATACTCAGCAGTGGGATGAGTCGATGCTAAAGCTATTTGGCATTCCGGCTCAGATTTTGCCAGGGATTCTACCGAGTCAGGGAATATTCGGTGCTACCGATGCTGCTCTGCTGGGGGTGGAGGTGCCGATTGCTGCGGTCTTTGGCGATCAGCAGTCGGCGCTGTTTGCACACGGATGCGATCGCCCAGGCTTGCTCAAATGCACCTATGGCACGGGCTGCTTTCTAGTTGCTCATACCGGGGAGAAGAGAGAGCGATCGCAAAACCAGTTGCTTTCCACAGTCGCTTGGACAAAGAGCAGCTCTGACAACAGCTATGATTTAGGCTACGCGTTAGAAGGCAGCATGTTTACCGCTGGCGCTTGTGTTCAGTGGCTGCGAGACGGGCTAAAAATTATTGACGATGCGGCTGAAACAGCAGATCTAGCCACCCAGGTTGAGGACAATGGCGGTGTGTATTTTGTGCCTGCGCTGAGTGGACTGGGTGCGCCGCACTGGGATATGGGCGCTCGCGGGGCGTTTTTGGGGCTGACTCGGGGGGCAACGAAGGCGCATATGGTGCGAGCTGTTTTGGAGGCGATCGCTAACCAGGCCAGAGAAGTCGTCGAAGCGATCAATCAGGATGCGGGTACGCCGATTAAGCAGCTAAAGGTAGACGGCGGTGCCTGTAACAACGACTTTTTGATGCAGTACCAGGCCGACGTGCTAGGCATTCCGGTAGAGCGACCCGCCGTGCTAGATGCGACCGCTCAAGGGGCTGCTTTTGCTGCAGGTTTAGCTGTTGGATTCTGGGACGATTATCGCCAGCTAGTTGATGGCCGCCAAATTGATCGTATCTTTGAGCCGTCAGCCGCCGCCGAGAAAGCGCAGTCCGATTTTGCTACCTGGCAAAAAGCGGTAGAGAGAGCTAAAAACTGGATTGACTAGACACTTTATGGCTACAGCAGGTTAGAACAATGTAAGAATGCATCCTTACATTGTTCTTGGTATCAATGCTCGGGTTCCTCGTCGAACGAAACTCTGATATATGCACTCCTATCATTTCCAGGTACGGGTCGAATAACCGTCTCTGGAGATTCGCGGGCAATCTTTGCTCGCTGAAGATACTCATCGCCCAGTTGAGTTTGGTTATTGTAATGATGCAGCACGCCTAGTATCTGAAGAATCTCAGCCTGCCGAGAGAAATCCCCAATCCTTTGGGCTAAGAGGCTCGCTTGCTCGTAGCAATAGGTAGCCTGTGAGTAATCTTGTATGGAGCAATAGGCAACGGCGAGATTAGTGAGCGGTAGTATTTGTTCCTCTACGTTGCCGAGCTGCTGTGCCAGTTCGGTAGCTTGCTGGTAGCTCCATATTGCTTCTTTGAATAGCTCCGCTTTGGAACAGGCTATTCCTAGATTGTTGAGAGCTTTGCATTCTCGGGTCGCATCCGTCGTTCGATACAGGCCAACAGCCTGGTTCATGTACCTAATTGCTTGACTATGCTGATTTAGATCTGAGTAGATGAAGCTGATATTTTCTAAGGTTTTTGCTTCGCTAGCTTTATCCTGAAGCGTTTGGTACAAGCTGAGCGCCTGCTGAAGGTATGCGATCACTTCTGTATGCTGTTCGAGCTTTAGACAGGAATAGTGAAGGTTAAAGATTACATCGGCCTCTCCTTTTCGACTTTCTTCAGGAAAAGCCCGACGGATATCACGTTCACGGTATATGAGCAGTGCCTGATGCAAGGAGGATATTCCCCTTCTTATCGTGTCGGCAGATTGGTATGAAGTCAAGAATGGCCCTGAGTTTAGCAACCCAATAGAGGTCAACCCTTCTGCTCTCTTTTTCTTCTCTAAGACATTGTTGTTCATAAGACTCTCTCTTTAAGCTGTAATTCGGCCGCGATACTAGTCCTCTACAATAAAAAAACTGCCCAATGGGTTGCCCTGACTGTAGACCGTTACCTCTGTCCCGGTGCTGACGAACATTACGGGCGACGTTTTAAATTCGTATTTATCTAGAATGCTAAAAGAGATATCTCTAGGCGCTACGTCTAGGATGTCTGCAACTGTTGCTAGATCCGCATCGTATTCTCCAGATGGCATTCGGTTGTTGCGTACGATCGCAAACGCAACTTCCATCCCTTCAGCGGCTTCGTCCTCGCTAGCGGCTTCAGCGGCTTCTATCTCTGTTGCGACCAGCGTTCTCGCGGTAGGTTGGCAGCTAGATAGCGTCAGGGATAACAGAACGGCAATTGGCCACAAGCGGGCAGCTTTGGATTTTGAAAGGTTCATAAAACAGCGCAACTGCAAACGACATGGTGTTATGAACATCACTCTAGATTTGTAGTGTTACGGATAAAGATCGAAACTGTTCGTGATCGCTCTGGCGGACTAAAGTCACAAGCGAACAAACGTATCAAGGTATTTGCTTTCGTAGAAAATAGCTCAACAGACCAAGGCAATACGACAGAAAGTGCGATCTAGCCCTGAAGACTGATAAATATTCCGATTATTCACCTCTGGTATCAGAGGCCACAGTTTGCTTCTGTCCGTACAGTTGAGAAAATAGCGGTATACATCATGGCCTATCATCCGGACAACTCACGCGCAGTGCAGCGATGTACGCTATGCAACGATAGGCTGCTCAGACACTTTAAAGAGCATCAACTGAGCTGGTATTGTCCCTCCTGTCGGCAAGATTTTCCCATTCTGGATCAGGTACTCCAATCCAGAAAATCAGATGCCAAAAAGTTAGATGCCAGAAAATTGGATGCTATAAAACTAGTAGTCAGCCATAATGAATTAGACAGGTAAGATAGGAGCAAGAAAGCTGTCTATCTTCCTGCTCCTATGCCAGATAAATACATCGTAACACTGACAGAAGAAGAACGGGCTGAGTTGTCTCAGCTCACGAGTCGAGGC
>JBCCOH010000130.1:0-14624 GCA_039111275.1 Cyanobacteria bacterium P01_D01_bin.1
GGGGCTCTCTTCCTGGGGCTTTTGTTAGGACAGGAAAATTGGAACCTGACGCAAGATAACTTCTATGAACAAGTATCGGTGACGCTCAGAGAGGGACCCAGATAAGGGATAGGCAGGCCTGAGGGGAAGCAGGGCGAGAGGAAAAGAGTAGTCAGAATTACAAAATGACGGCAATTCATGTTTTCATATTGGCGAAATGTCAGGAAGACGGAAAGATAAAGTGAAATAAGGTATTCGTGTTACTTTTTTAAGAAATAGGCATAAGTAACACGAATGAAATCTGGTAAGGCAGGTCTGGTGGGCAGGCCGCGGCTATGCCTTTAGCTTCGATGGAATAGACATTCTACTTGAGGCGTCCAAAGAATGTCAGGCGGGCTGATTCTGAAAGTGATATGCCTGGTTCGGTGTTAAATGCCAGCACCACTAGCATTCGCGTGCGATCTCCCACTACAGGGGTTACTCGGTGTATTGCATTGTGTCCGCGAAACAACACCAGTGTGCCTGCATCCATTGTGAGTGTTTTGGGAACGGCTTTGCCATCTAAAACTTTGTTGGCAAGCTCATAGTTCGGCTGCTTGCTTGTGGGGCTATTCGTCTCGTGGTTATCGGCATTGCACACGTTTTCTACGTATTCAAACACGCCGCCGCTTTTGGGCCGCTGAATGAGTAGGGTGACGGCGAAGGAAGAGTTATCGAAGTGCCATCCTAGTTCTTGGCCTTCGCTGGCATAGTGGAGATTGATAGAAGACAGGGGGTCAGCATACTCGTAGAGAGATGCTTCGTTCAAGACTGCGCACAAGAATTCTCGAAATAGAGGGGCGACGTACAAAGTGCGTAGGGCTGAATTGCTAGGGATTTGGTCGGTTGTGATGCATCCTTTTGAGGTGGCGACGGTTCGATTACGAGGATGGTCGCTTGGGTAATTCGGATCTGGTGGAGCTAGATAGATGTTGTGGCGTTTGGTTGTGTAGTGGGCAAGATGCTGATTATTTCTACCTTCAGCTTGGATAGATGCAATCGCACCTGCTTGTAGAAAATTCCTCAAGACTAACGCACCGTCATTGTCTAAGCTGCGTTTACACATCACACGAAATGCCTCTGACTGTATAGGGTATCTCTCCAAATCAACGATATTCACGATCCGGTTAGCTGTGGCAGACGGGCTGGGGTAGATGGCATGTTAAATGCTCGGGCAAGTGAGTCTACTCGGTGCTAGGAGCGTTCCAAGCTACTTTCTACTATAGAACTACCGAAACAAACTTTTGGAGGAACGCAATGAAAGCCTCTACGTGAAATTAGCCTACTTCATACCGCTACATAGGTGCAGAAAC
This sequence comes from Cyanobacteria bacterium P01_D01_bin.1, assembly GCA_039111275.1. GTDB lineage: Bacteria > Cyanobacteriota > Cyanobacteriia > Phormidesmidales > Phormidesmidaceae > Phormidesmis. The sequence continues at coordinate 1,332 of JBCCOH010000130.1, forward strand.
TAACTCGCTCTTTTTCTAAAAGGGCCGAACTGACACACTATCTCGCGACTATTGCATTTAACGTTTCCCAAGCTAACTGAGTCGAGATATGACTAGACGCATAATTCCAGCACAACAACTCCTCACTTAAAAACAGGTCGTGCTTTTGCTCGGTCTTGTCTTTTACGACTGAAGCAAGCTGTAGTGCTTCCACAGGCCCTTGCTTCACCAAAGTCTGCAAATGTGCCATCAGCGCAGGCTTAGAGATACCATAGACAGTAATAGCAACGCCATCTAAGCCAACCGCTAACCCACGAGAAGACAGCATTAGCTGAATGGTATTGGTTACACGGCTACCCATCCAGCAAAACATCAGCGTTTGGTCTCCATCGGACACCAATGAATGTGTATTGAGCTGAGCACGGTGAAAGTTTTCACGAGCCTCTTGTAGTAACGCTACTGCCTCACGATCTAAAAAGACGGGAACATCTGTGGAGCCATAGATGCGGCGCATCTCCTGACGAATTTTATTGTGAATACCACCGCCGCTACCGGCAAAGCTAGGGACTTTTCCTGCGGGAGAGCGAGCCACATCAACAACCTTGCGCTCAGCATCTACCGCTATTATTTTCCATCGACGGCCCGCAAAGATCATGAACATACCTTCCGTCAGCGGAAAGTCGATAGGGAGCGTGCCCAGCGTTTTTCCACGGGTGACGATACGATACTCTTCTGGCGTTTTGAACGCGGTGTAAAAGCTGTAGTGATTAACGATCTTTTCGCCTTTCACACCTAAGAGTAAAAGGCCATCGTGAGTTTGCTGTATCAGGTCTTCATAACCTAATTGCTTCAGCAGCTTCATAAATAGTGCTTGATCAACCTGATGGAAGGCACCTGTTTGACACAGTACCTGCCAAAGCTGAAGCGGACTAACGCCACCGTACTGAGCAATTAAAGAGAGCGCCTGTTGAATGAGCGTAGAGAGATGCAGCTTGCTAACCACAGGCGGCTCGCACCATTTCTCAAATATCATCAGATTCACGATAGCGATAGTTTGTATAAGAGCTGGATGAAGAGAATCTTGTATGGGCGTTTGAGGGGTTACTTCCTTTTCAGAAAGGTAAAAGCGAACAATTGCGGGCTCGCCTTCGTTACGTCCCGATCGGCCAAGGCGCTGCCGAGTGCTGGATACTGAAAAGGGCGCACCTACCTGCGCAATAGACTTTACAGAGCCTACGTCAATTCCCATTTCTAGTGTAGTGGTACAAATTACGTTAGAAGGTTTGTCACTTTTAAGAGCCTGTTCTGCTTCTTCGCGAATGGCCTTTGATAAGCTGCCATGATGCGGAAAAAACTCATTAGGAACTCGTTGCTGCTCGCAGAGGCGACGGAGCAAATCAGTATAGATTTCAACACCAGAGCGGCTGTTGATAAAGATTAAGTTGGTATCGCCTCGTAGGGTTTTGAACAGATGGGTTGCAATACCAACTTGATCGGCTTTATCTTCGGAGGCTTGGTCTTCGTCCTGTTCGGTCTTCTTCTCCTGTGCCTTTGTTTTCAGTTCCGGTGCCCTTTCAACATAGCCGCGCACCTGAATCCGAATCTCTTGGCCTTCTTCATCAGATTCTATCAGCGCAACCCCTTCGGCCTTCTGTGGTCTCAGAAATTCCGCTGCCAATTGCATATCGCCAATGGTCGCACTCAGTCCGATTCGAGGAATGTGGCGATGAATACCTTGCTCTACTCTATGCATCAGCGACTGCAATTGTTTACCTCGCTCCGAGCCGATAAAAGCGTGTAGTTCATCTACAACTAGATAGTTGAGCGCACTAAAAATCACGCTCAGGTTAGAACCCTGACGGATCAAAAGCGCTTCTAAAGATTCTGGGGTGATGATTAAAATGCCCGAAGGCTTTTTCAACAGTCGTTTCTTTTTACCAGCATCCACATCTCCGTGCCAGGGCGTCACCGCAATTTCAAGATCTTCGCCAATGGCAGAAAGTCGTCGGTATTGATCGTTGATTAAAGCTTTAAGCGGGCTAATGCAAAGTGCTTGAATACCTGTTGGTTTTTCTAGATCTACCGACTTTTCTAAATCTGCCGTTTTTGTTAGATCTGCAATGTGCGAAAAAATGGGTAGAAAGGCAGCTTCTGTTTTTCCACCAGCGGTTGCAGCGGAGATAATCACATCTGTTTTGGCCGGTAAAATCAGCGGAATGGCTTGCTCTTGAATAGGGCGCAGCGAAGGCCAATTTTGCTTCCAAATCCAGCGCTGCATTCCTGAATTGAGCTGATAAAACCCTGAAGATGCTTGCTGCTTTGAATTGTCTTTTTCAAGACTTTCATGACTAGAGTTTGAAGGAGGCAAGATCATCTTCTTCGTCCTCTTTTACACTAACTGTCGCCAGCTTTTCTTTTGGGTTTTCCGTTTCAGGCTCAATCGGTAGCAGGTCTGGATTGCTTTCCTTTTGCAGCGATACGCTGCCGATAAAGTCTGCGGCAGATGCGGTTGGATTTTGTTCTAAAACGGCCAGAAGGTTAATGAATGCTGTGATGGTATTGCGAGGGGTACGAAAGTAGGCTTCGCCAACGCTTTGAAAGCAGTGTTGCATAAAAGCTTGAATGTCCTCATCTAAGAGAAAATAATTCTGCGGTTCACCGCCTGCAAACACATGGCGAATTTTGGTGAGGAGAACGTACAGGTCTTCTTGACTGAGACTTGCTAGGCGGATGACTGGGTGGCTATAGTCCACAATGCCATTGCCAGCAAAGGTATTTTCGGCCAAGCGGGATTGAAGCGCTTCGTAGCTGTAGAGCCCTTTACGAGTATCCATTAAGAACTCGGGAGTACCGCCTAATACAAAGCCTAATCCATCAGCAGTCCCTTGCAGGCTGTCGTTGAGAATGCGCAGAATTTGTTCGTAATTGCTGTTGCGAGCTTGGGTGTTAGCGAGCTTGTACAAATTCACTAACTCGTCAAGGCAGACGATGAAGCCTTCATAACCGGCTAGGCGAACAAACTGGGAAAATAGTTTGAGCTGATCGTAGAAGTTAGCGTCATCAATGATCGTCCGGACACCCAGCGCTTTTCTAGCGTCTGTTTTGGTGCTGTATTCACCGCGTAGCCATCGAATGGCGCTGGACTTTAGCACATCGTCACCTGTGTCATGACCGCGCCAGTAGGCGGCAATCACCTCTGCGAAGTCGTAGCCGCCCACCATCTCTGCAAGTTGCGCGAGTCGTTCGCGGATGATGACTTCTGGATCGACCTGTCTTTTTCGGCCTTCGGTCATGGCAGAGCTGACAAATTTTTCGACGACGCTAGCGATCGCACCCCCCTCAGGTTTAGCCCTAGTCGATAGGTTACGCATGAGTTCTGCATAGAGCGATCGCGCCTGTCCCTTAGAAGCATGTAATCGACGATCTGGCGTCAAATCTGCATGGGCACTCACTAATTTCTTCTGAAGCGCAATCGATCGCACCAGAGACAGAAAAAACGTTTTCCCCGAACCATATTCTCCAATCACAAATCGAATAGCCGAGCCATTGCCGCCGATTCGCTCAATATCTTTAATCAGCGCTTCGAGTTCTTTAACCCGCCCAACTTGAATCAGATGCTGCCCGCTGCGAGGCACCACGCCCGCTCTTAGAGACTGAATTACCGCGTCTCTTTCCTTAGGTTTGATGATTTTAGTTTTTTTAGTTTGAGTTGTCGTCATGGCAGTAGCTGTTCTAGAACGTCGGAATCAAGTTCAATCAGGTCTTCACCCTCGGTCAGAGGCTCGTCGCAAACGTCGAAGGCAGTATCATTAATTACTTCTAAAGCTCCGTCTAGCAGCAAATTAAGTTCGGCTGCTTTGGATTCTAAAGCATCACGGCTCCAGCTAGGCTGCTGGGCTAGTATCCTTAAAAATTTAGTGTGTAGCCCGTCTAAACCAGAAATAGAGTCTTCGGGTTCTGCTGGCGTCTGCTCCTCGGGCTTCAGCTCGATTGAATCATCTTCCTCTTCCTCAAAGATGTTAGATAACAGCACACTGACGTTTGCCGATTCATCTTGCTTTCTTTTTACAGCAGTGAGGTCTAGCGCAAAGCCTGCTGCGGTGACTTCCTTTTTATCCCGGTCATCAGCAGTAGGGGCTGGAATCGTAAAGCCGCGATTCACCGAAGAAGCTGTTCTAACGGTGACAGGTTCTGTCGCTGGTTTAGCTGTCGATTTAACAGGCGAGTAATCGCTAGAGGAAGAAGTACTAAAGTTATGAATATGACTGTAGATGTCATCTGCCTCGAATCCTAGCAGCGGATAAATCTTAGAGAGCATGGTGATCTCTTTCGGGCTGATATGACCGTCTGCGCCCGCCACGCTAATCAGAAAATTGGCGATTCCGGCTTTTTCATCGGATGTCATCTCACTGAGCTTAGTTTTTAGACCTCGCAAACTCAGCTTCTCTTGTAGCAACCAGGCTAGGTGCGCTCTCAGGCGAACTCGCTCAGCTTCGGATAGGGCCAGTGTCGTCTCTAAATGGGCTTCTAAATGCTGTTGTTCTGAAGCATCTACAACATTGTCTGCGTTGGCGATCGCAGCCGCTAAGTGCATCAGTATTTTAGCCGCAGAATAGGCTTTAGAAGGCGTTCCAATCTTCTCTTTTGGCAGCTGAAACAGAATAAATTGACTTTCTTGCTTGAGTACCTTGCCTCCAAAGCGAACATCAGGCTCTATGCCGTAGCCTAACTTCTCGAAGCTTTGGGCTAACGTCGTCGATTCTTTCTTCGTGAGCTTTTCAGCCCCAGCGGTAGACCACCAAGCCAATATTTGCTTGCCCGAAATAGTTTGATGCGACTGGTCAGCTAAGGTTTGCTTTAGCCATTGTCTCAGCAGCCGAATTTCATCATTTTCAAAGTCTTCAATCAGTTCAATCGGCAGCAGCGCGATAGCTGCTTTAGCATCGAATTTATCTGCATTTCGCCCCAACCAGCGGCTATAGGGATCAAGCGCATCTGTGCAATCATCAACCAGCAGCTGTAGCTTACTTAGCGGTGCGGTTAATGCGCTCACATCTGGCAAATCACCCACCTCAAGGCCAACAGCCGAGTGCGAAAAGCCAGAACTAGCAGGCCGATACTCCACCTTCAGGCGTCGTTTGTTCGGCTTTAGCACCATACCCTCTCCATATTTCTCGGCATACTTCAGGCGCAGCAGTTTTTGAAATTCTGTTGCACATCGAATAGCGGGTGTTCTTAATCGGGTCGTTTCAGAATGAAAGTACCAGGAGAGAAGCCAATCAACAGGAATAGGCTTGCCAGCGGCGACTATCTTGCCTAACGCAACTTGGGTGCTTAGCGGCATCTGCCAGCCTGTTCTTTCTAGCACAGGGGACGATTCAGCAAAGCTGTCAGGGTTACGCACTAGCTTGCAAACGTCTAAAAACTGAGCAGCATATCCTTGAAAAGAATGACTGTCAGGATAGAGTGCTAGCAATCTTTCTACCTCACTAATAATGTGAGTGAGTTCTGCTGAGCAGTCTGTCGTTTCGCTTAAGTCTATGAGAACCCGGCGTTCTAAACCATAGAAAAAGAGAAAAACATAGCCGATGCAGGCGTTGGGATCTTTGCGGTCGCCCATCAGCCACTCTAGATAAGCCGCCCGCGACCCAGGCGAAATATCATCGTAAGCGGGCCAGTAACCTAGCTCCTGTCCGGCATAGTCCGACCGAGTTTTATCCACGCGGAGCTTAGGATTGATCAGGCAAGGATCGATTTGCTTGTAAGGGCCAACTGTCGGTAGCTGCGTACCGACATAGACCATGCCTCCGGGAATATCAAAACCAGCTACGCTCACTGATGTTCCTGGCTTTATCCATTTAGCTTTAACGCCTGAAGCAGTCTGCCTTTTATTGGCAACAACGTCGTTTCTTTTCTGTCTTTCTTTTACAGGCGTTGGCTGCTGATAGCTCGGTTGCTGATAGTACTGTTGTGAGTAGTTCGAGGGCTGGCCGCTCTTATTTTGTCCTGAAGCGGTGTCAGGACTTAGACTCTCAACAATTTTTTTAAGGAAATTCAGCATAGAGGCTACCCCAGTTGATTCGATTCGCTATGTGTGTGCTATTGCTCGCGCTCTACAGTCCTTTCATCTATCTACACCTTCACACCGGACGACTCAATATAATCATCACAGCACTTTGAAAATGGACAAATTCGACAGCTCTGCTCACTAGCCGTCGCCGCAAAGTCTCCCTTCGTCAATCGTTCAATCAGTGCTTCTGCCTGTGTTTCGATTTGCGCTAAGTCAGCAGCTTCAAAGCTATGCAAATGACCATGGCGCAAATATGCCAAATGCGCAGACGATTTTCTGGCAGCTTTGCTGTAAGCCCATAGCTGAAACTGGTGATGCTCAGGCTGAATCGATTGATCGGTTTTAAAGTCTAGAACAAAGTCATCACCGACCAAATCAATCTTGCCGTTGAGGGTAAGCCCACCCACCGTTAACGAGACGGATTGTTCCCAGTTGATGCTGCCTGTGCGGTATAGCTGGTAAACGCTGTCAGTTTGAAAGGATTGAGCTAGATCAAACGCGGTTTGAACATCCTGGACAGACAAATAAGGCGCGTATTTTGCTAGGGTTTCAACGTTACTAACTCCCAGCTCTAGGGCTGTATGGGTTAGCGTACCGATAGCCATCGCGTCAGTCACTACGCTAGCCGTACCGTCACTGACCTGATAACCCAAATGACCCTCCACGTAGCGATACCTGAAGCGCGATGGGCACAACGCATAGTCGGTGAGCGCCGTGACCGGCAGCTCGGTAATATCGAGGCCGATGGTGCCTAATAACTGCTGTTCTGAGATAGATGAGGCTGTAGCAGGCGTAGGCGTTACTGGCTGAGCGAGTGTCGGGTCGAACAGAACCGATCTGGGTGTAATAGTCTGCGTGAGTCCAGCGGCTAGCAGATTGAGTCCGCCGCCCGCAGGTTCTGCGGAGGTGAGCATTAACCGGTCGCGAGCGCGAGTAAAGGCAACATAGTAGATGCGTTTTCTTTCGGCTTCATCTTTGAGGTTTGCCTGTTGTTCTAACAGCGAATAGAGCGCTGACTTTTGATAGTCGCCTTCTTCATCAGTAAGCTTCAGCCCAAGTCCTAAACTGGCTTCAAAGCGGATGACTGAGGTATCGACAACATTTTTGTGCGAGAGATCGGGCACAAACACAACAGGCCACTCTAACCCCTTTGAGGCATGAATCGTCATCAGGCTAACGGCGTTGCCGCCTTCGATGGCCGGTCTAGGAATGGTAACCTCTGCGCTCGTAACTTGCTTCAGCCGTCGTACTACTGAGAGGGTATCAAAGCTGCCATACTCTAGCGATCGCACCAGTTCCACAAATCCATTCCAGTCGGCCATGCGCCTATGGCCATCAGGCAGGTTGGCAATAACAGCGGTGTATCCGGTGAGGCGATCACACAATTGCAACAACCGCGTTGGCGCTTCTACCCGCCGCTCCCGCATCAGATGCTTTAAGATCTTCACTTCACGGGCTAGCTCAGTTGCGGCCTCTGATTGCAGGTGCTTCCACCAGGACGTTTTTTCTGGCAGGGTTTGCGCCAGAGCATACAGGGTGCGATCGCTCACCGCAAAAAACGGACTGCGCAGCACCGCTATCAGCGCCAGACTATCGCTAGCATCCGCCAAAAATCTCAACAGCGCCAGCGCATCTTTCGCCTCTCGGGTATCGAGCAAGCTGCCACCACCGGCTTGTAAAATCGGGATGCCTCTACTAGCGATCGCATTCCCGTACAGCTCTAGCGGCCCCCAAGTCCGAGCCAAAATAGCAATATCTTTAGGCTCAATAGATCGCAGCGCATCTGTCTTTTTGTCATGCACTTGAATCGGTTCATCTAGCAGAGCGGCTACCAAGTCAGCGATTTTTTGAGCTTCTACCAACCGACGAGCGTTGATCCTGGTATCTATCGTCTCGTCTTTTTTCTGTTCATCGCTCACTTCAACGGTATAGAGCTGAATCTCTGGCGTAGGTGCTAATGTCTCGGTACGATTGGCATCCAATCGCTGATGCATCTCACCCAACACAGGTTCAAACACCTGATTGAGCTGTTCCATTAGCGAATGATGGGTACGGAAGCTTTTGCTCAGCTCCACTGGGCCATCTGCACCCGGATGAATGTCTGCCTGCCAACGTTCAAATACTGTTGTATCCGCACGACGAAAACCATAGATAGACTGTTTGCGATCACCCACAATTGTCAAGGTGGCCCCTTGCGTCAGTCGCTTTAACAATTCGCCTTGAACAGGATTAGTATCTTGGAATTCATCAATCAAAAACACTTTCCAGCGCCTAGCATAATGCTGCTGCACATCTGGATCTTGCAAAGCCTTGAGCGCCTGTACTTCAAGGTCGGTATAGTCAAGAATGCGCTGTTGATATTTAAGATCCGCTAAGAACGAGCGTACGAGCGTAAAGGCTTCTTGAATTGCTGGGCGCATCTGCTCAGTTTGATCGTCATAGCCGTTGTACACCAGCGCTGCCAGTGCTTTATTCAGCGCCTTAGAAATCTCTTTTAGCGTATTAATCGCATCCTTTACAGCATCAAAGTCTTCTGGATCAGGCCAATTCTTCTTGCTACCGCCTCTAAGTCCAATGGCGCAAAGTTCTTCTAAATAGGCACCATCGCCCGTACTAGCAAAAACCTCTGCGCAGCTCAGCGCCTGCTGACGAGCCAGTTCTCGCTTGTCACCCTCAGGGCCAATATGAAAGTTCAGCGCGAGGCAAGCTGCTTTCCAATCTGGTTTCTCAGGAACCACTTCTAGCAGTGACTGACGAAAATTGGCCAGGTGAGGTTGCCAGTGTGCGGGCGAGTGAAACAAAGCCTCCTCTGCCGTCAGCGGATCGTTTAGCAGCGCTGCTAAAATATCTCGCATCAGCGAAAAGGGCACCCATTCATACAGGCGTTCGGGTAGTTGTGCCAGCGCCTGGGTAAAATGCTCAGCCCGCCATAGTGAGCCTTCTAAACCATCTTGAACCACAAAATCTGGCGGAACATTTGCCTTATCAGGATGCTCCCGACAGATGCGAGCTGCTAAAGAGTGGAAGGTGCTAATCTGTGCCGCTTCTAGGTTAGCGAGAACGTCTATATGATCGCCCATTTGTGTTGTGACTGCCTGACGAATACGTGATCGCAACTCTGTTGCTGCCTTATCTGTAAACGTCATCGCCACGATTTGTAGCGGAGTATAAACAACCGCTGCATCATCTTTAGGCTTGAGAAAGTGCAGATACCGCTCTGTCAGCATATGCGTTTTGCCTGTCCCAGCTCCGGCAGTCACGGCAACGCTCCCCGTCGCTAAAGCTGCCCTTTGCTGGTCTTCAGTCAGTCCCATTGCTATTCTCCTTTCTCGTTAAGCGGCTTCCCTTGCGACACACCAAGTCAAAATCACAATACCGACAGGCATCGCGTTTTACATCTGGCTGCACAGGATAGTGGCCTTTGTTCAAAGCGGTTTTGCAGCTTGCGATCGCGTCCGGTAGCTCGTGCTGAGGTGCTTTGCTAGATAGCTTAAGCTCCTTACCTTTAGTCAAAGAGAAATACTGAGCCGCCGTTACCGTTTCATCTGGAAACATTTCGGTAGCTGCCGCCTCACGATATAGCTGCAACTGCAAGTCAATATTCGCTTTCCCGTTAGAATCCTTTAATCCCTTTGGCCGCTGAGCGCTTGTCTTATAGTCAATCAGTACCAGGCCATTCGGCGTTCTATCAATGCGATCAACTCTTCCGGTCACCTTAAACCCTTCCCATTCCCCCTTAAACTTTTCTTCGAGAGCAACAGGCTCAGCGTCTTCCGGCCAAAAGTCAGGCTTTCTCAACACAGTTGCCAGCTTACGCATATGATCCTCTCGTCGCATCTCCCAAGCAGGCAAGGCCGGAAAATCAATCTTTTTTTCAGCTTCCAAAAACTTCTCTTTTAGTAAAGCTAGATCGGAGATCGCTAGCTGAGGATTTTCTTGAACCGCCTGCACTAGCAGTTCAGCAACTTGATGGTATAAATTCCCTCTCAAGCTAGGGCTTAAGTCACTATCAGCTTCTATTGGATTGCCTAGCGTCAACACTTTATCCGCAAACCACTTAAACGGACACTGGCCCAAGTTAGTGAGCTGTGAAACGCTAAACGTCCAGTCGCTATAGTCAAAAGGCTGGTCAATAATACCGTCATATTCGTTTGCAGCGCCAGCGCTTTCTCGATGACTCTCTACCTCAAAAGCACGAATAGCCGCTGCAAGTACTTCCTCAATGTCTGTACTAGACTGACCTTCTACTACGCTTTTTTGCTGTTCTAGCTGGTAAGACAGTACACTTCGCCTTAGCTCTTCCTGGCTAGATATTGGTAGTTCAGGTGGCGTAGTTGCAGCAATGTTCAACTGAGCTAGATAAGGGCTAGGCAGCTGTTCTTTACGATCTTTGAGCTTTGGATAGGAGAAGGTTAGCTGGCCTGTTGCTGCTTGCAGCAAGAAGTAGAAATCAAGCGCTTCTTTTTGAAAACTGTCTGTTGCAGATGGGAGGTGGATGCCTTGATTAGAGAGAGATACTCGCTCGAAGAAATCCAGCACCGGATCGTTACTCACAACTGGAGGCAAAACACTATCGGCCATTCCTACCACAAAAACATGGGCGTACTGCCCGCCCATCATTGAAGCTGGAGAATGCAGTTCTACGCCCCCTCGCCCTGGCTGTGCCGGAACCGTCACGCTCTCTAACAGATCTTCTATCTGCTGCTTAAATGCCAGCCAGGAAAGCTGTTCTTCTTCCGGTTTAGAAACCTCTACTAGCGCCTTTCTCAAATTATTAAAAGCAACACTTTCTCTAGGCCAACGGGCACAGCGTGACCGAAAGCTGAATGATCTAAACACGTCCATCAGCCATTCCACCCACGTATCTCTCCGCCGGGACTGTCGAACGCGCTCAAGGTTAGAAATGTCTACCGTTAGCTGGTTATTAGCAATTTCTCTCCACGCTGAAAACCCTTCAGGATGTGCCTGCCGAGCCACACCCCAAAAGTCGCTATCTGGGTTGCTACACAGTGGATGGCTTAGGAGTTTTGCCGTTTCTTCAAACGGAAATTGAGTTTCGACCACCGTCAATAGCAGCGTTACCCATGCTCCCAACCGCGTCGTTACCAAGGGAGTCGCATAGAGTGCGCGTAGCGGTAAGTCGTATTCCCAGGCAATATCGAGCAGCTTAGGGCCATAGGATCTTTCATCACGAGCAACAATGGCAATGTCTTTCTCTGCTATGCCAGCACTGCGCAAGGCCTTGACCTGAGATAGGGTGCCTCGAATTTCTGACTCAAACGTGCCGTAGCTATAGGCGATCGCGCTTTCAACAGGCGGCTCAATATCTTTACTATCCAGAAAAGTTTCACATAACGATTTGTTAGTCGGTGCATCAGCGGTTGTATGTAACCGCGAGGTGGATGGTGTAGTTGCCTGTAGCCATTCCCAGCCTGATTGTATTAGCCAATCAACGGCAGCTTGCGTTTTCGCAAACAGAGGTGCATCATCCAACGGTAAAAAAATTACGCTACCGGGTGCAGCAAGCGCATCTATCCAGGCCAGCTCCGGGGCCTGTGGCTGAAAGTAACCATAGATTAATAGCTGCTGTATCACTGGCGCTGAGTCAATTGCTCGCCAATAAAGCTCACTCGTATCTATCAAGCCATCCTCATGCAAGCTTGTTTGATAGTGAGCCGCAGCGGATAGCAGCTCATGAGTTTGGGGTGAAAGCTCTCTGTCACATTTTCTGTCGGGCAGAGACAACTGTAAGTTAGAACAACTTTGTAAGAGTGTTTTTACTGAAGGCATCCAGGCCCTGGCCGTTCCTAACAAGTCATTTGTCTGAGAAACACTGGGCAGCACCTGACGAAACATGGTCTGTGCTTTGATGGGAGAAGCGCATACTTGCTTTTGCCGCTGAATATGCTTATGAGCCAAGTCCTGAAGCGATTGGTGTTTTGAGTTGATCGCACGGCTAGCTAAGCGGGAAGATGTCACAACGGTAAAGTTAGCTTGCTGAGCCTGCCAGATAGCTTGAGATTGAGGCGAAAGGTCAGTGCAAATAAAACGCGGCATGTAAGTAACTTATGAGCCTTTTGAATCCGTGAAAATACTTGCAAGACTGAAAGCATCTGGGATAAAAAGCGAGTAGCTAGAACCTAACAACTAAATTTGGGAGGAATAGTGATTTTCATCACAGGTTCACAGAATTTTCAATACCCTTTACAGCTAAAACATGGACTGGCTCTTTCAGGGGCTCGGTGCATATCGGAGAAGGTTTCTCACTAATAGCTACTTTTCATTTGATCCAATAAAGGCTCTACAATTTCAATATCTACCTCAATAGGGTCTTCCCCGTCAGTTGCGGCTTCGTCAAAAAAATCAAAGGCAACATCGTTTATAGTTTCCAACGCTCCATCCAGCAATAATCCTAGATCATTAGCTTTTGACTCTAACTCGGTACGATGCCATAGTTTTCTTTGAGAAATTAGATGTAAAAGCTGAAAATGATTCGAGTCCAGAGGCATATCATGAAGCAGTTTCGGCGATTCAGGATAGTCGGGAGATTCACAAAGACTTGGCTCGTCCTCTTCGAAAACATCTCCTAGAAGCTTGTCCACTCTGATCGATTCTGACTGTTTTTGCCGAACTACAGTCATATCTAAGCAGAAAGATTTCTTCTCTACTACTCTGCTTTTTTCATCATCTTCCTCAACATTTTGACAATGAAAGTATGAATCAATATTATCTTGCAAAAGATTTAGAAAGGAACAAATTTCATCTATTAGAAGCGCATAGTTTCCATCAACCAAACCATAATTATTAATTGAGTCACAAAGGAAACTTTTCGTGCATATCTTTTCATAAAGCTCCATACTGAGGAGCTTAGTTTTATCTTTTTCCTGTGATTGTCGATTGATTGTGAGCTGTCTCCATTCCGAAACACTAAGACATCCCTCTGACTCCTGGTTCTGATCTTTCAGCAATGATTGAGCAGAGGAATAAACAGATTTTCCTTCGGAAAGGAACTCATTGATACAACTAGGTAGTAGTGTAGCAACAATAAACTCTTTAGGCGGTAAAGCTTTGTTTCTCCCAGACAAACTGAATAAAGCTACGTGACTATAGCGATTCTCAGTTGAGTGAGGTACAGTAGCAACAATGAGCAAACCAGTGCTCGATATCAGTCAACGAGACCGCGTCGAAAGCTTGTGTGATGGCCTCATCCAACGTTTTGTAGGTCCGTGCTGCGGTTGAGCGAA
>JBCCOH010000131.1:0-14570 GCA_039111275.1 Cyanobacteria bacterium P01_D01_bin.1
CACCGAACTAGCCATATTCGATGCCCAAAACATTACCACTGGACCCATCGCGAAGCTAAAGCTAAGGCACCATATCCCCTATGGTTTGCACGGCAGCTTCGTCTCCGAGTACTTTGGTCCAGATGTGGCGCAGCAGAATTAGGGAAGTTTCATGTCCCCCTACGGCATGGCTCTCTCGTGTTGCAGCAGCCACTGTTTTCGCTCAACACCGCCTGCATAGCCTGTCAGCCTTCCATTAGAAGCAACCACTCTATGGCAAGGAACAATAATCGAGATTGGGTTGCGACCATTCGCAGCGCCTACGGCCCTAGAAGCACTGGGACGACCGAGTGCTTTTGCTATGAAGCCATAAGAGATAGTTTCACCGAACGGAATATCGTAGAGCTGTTGCCAAACCTGCTTTTGAAATTCTGTTCCACTAGGTGAGAGCGGCAGGTCAAACTGCTGTCTTCGATTGTTGAAATATTCTAGGAGCTGCTGCGTGACCTGAGTGAAAGGGACGGCTTCGAGAGATTCCTTCCAGTCTGCTGCGATCGCAGGAAAGTGCTTTTGCCCTTTTAGATAGAGTCCGGTGAGCGATCGCCCATCCGAAGTCAGCAGTAGATCACCTACTGGACTTTCTAACCATCTGTAATACATCATTCGCTCACCTCCAAAGATTCTCAGTAGCTGCTTGATTCAGTCAAACGATGCATTTATAGAAAAGTGCGTTCACTAAAAAAGTGCGTTCGTCACAAGAACGCAGCATCGTTCATTATCCTATTCTCTCAGAAGACTGTACAATCAGCTCAGACCATAGCCTAACTTTAAACCACTATGGCTCATGGTCAGAGCCACAGAGCCTTACCGCTTTCTCTCAAGCAGTAGATTTTAACGCCTTGTAATAGACTGTAGCTGCTCTGTTTCGTAGTTGGCACGCCATGTCCAAGACAAAGATCCTGATACTAGCTGCTAATCCTAAAAACACTAGCCGACGGCGGCTAGATGAAGAAGTTCGAGATATTGAAGCAGGGGTAGAACGGGCAAGATTTCGAGAGCAGTTTGAAATAGTCACTAAGTTTGCGCTGCGCACAGGCGATATTCAGCGAGCGCTGCTAGATGAAAAACCTACAATTGTCCATTTTTCTGGGCAGGGTAAAGGGCTTAATGGGCTCATTGTAGAAGATAAAGATGGCAAGGCAAAGATAGTCAGCACATATGCACTAGCTAGACTATTCAAATTCTTTAAGAATGATGTTGAATGCGTCGTACTCAACGCCTGCTATTCCGAAGAACAGGCTGAAGCAATTCGAGAGCATATCAGCTATGTCGTAGGTGTAGATGGTGAATTGACAAGTCGAGAGGCCATCCAGTTTGCGACTGGGTTTTATGACGCATTAGGCGCTGGTAGATCCTACGAAGACGCTGCTGAGATGGGGCAGATTGCCCAAAGAATGGCGGCTCCTGCGCTACCAAAAGTTCGGAGGAGCTTTAGAACGGCTATCTTTGCTAGCTTAGGAATTAGTACGCTCCTTCTGGCAACACGCTTCTTTGGATTGATGCAGCCAATAGAGCTGGCAATCTATGATCGCCTGATGAGAATGCCCCCTCTAGATGACGTCGATCATCGTATCGCCATTGTCAAAGTTGACCGCTCCAGGCTGTCAGAATGGTACGACAACGATCTAGAAGAGGCCGTAGGAGAAATATCGGATTTCAAGCTTTTAGAGATTATTAATTATTTGATCGAGCTGGGCAGGCCGGAAAGTCCAAAGATTATCGGCGTCGATATTCTTCGAGACGAGAAACAGGAGGAACCCAGAACTGAGGAGAATAGAGGTAAAGTAGACTACTATCCTGAGCTAAAAGAGGCACTATCTAATCCTGAAAACCAGATTTTCTCAATTTGCACTTTTGCTTCACAAACGATAGGCGCTATTCCACCTGTAGAAGACTCGCTGCTTGTGGGGTTCAGCGATTTGATCTATTCGCCTGAGGACGGACACAACGCCATCCGGAGTCAATTCCTAACGTTAGATGAGCCGCCGTCTGACATTTGCAAAATAAATGAAGCTTTTAGCTTTAAAGTTGCTTTGAGGTTTATTAGGAAAAAGCTGCCTGGCGTTATCACAGAAACTGTTGAGCAAGCCCCAAAGAAAGAGCTGGCAAGTGAAGAGCATTCCGGATATATCAACATCAACAATGTAACCTTTGAGCCCATTTGGGCGCGAACCGGTGGATTCCAGGGAATCCCAGAAGGTGGCTATCAAATACTGCTCAACTATCGTAAAACCGCATATGAGCAGGCTTTTGAAATTGTCAGTGCTCACCATATCATTGACTGTATACAGGGTCAGGATTGCTCACAAGATCAAGACATTCAAAAGCTAAAAGATGCAGGTATTATCTTAATTGGCTACATGGGTGAGGAGTCAGGAGATATCTATGACACTCCCATTGGCAAGCTTGACGGCGTGGTAATTCATGCTCAAATGATTAGCTATCTTCTCAGCACAGTAATCTCTGATGAGGAGGGAGAGAATTATAATCTCGCTAAGCTTTATGTTTTACCAACATATGAAGAGTCTTTTAGTATTATTCTGATGAGCATATGCGGAGGGATGTTAGTGTGGGTGGTCTATGACCGGATGAAGCTGCGGAAGATAGACCCTAATTTTCTAGCTATCGCTAGTTCCGTGGCTGTGGTCGTTCTTATCTGTGGGGTTGGCTGGGCTGCTTTCACGGCCGGGCTTTGGCTGCCTATTTTTCCGCTGAGCCTTGGATTTGTATGTTCAGCTTTTGGAACTTTTATTGCCAAGCAATACAACAGTCGTAGAGAGGATTAGGTATCAAGTGAAATCTATTTATACAAGAGTTTTAGCTTTTATTCTATGTTTTTTGCTAGTGCTAGGAAGCGGTCCTCAAAGCGCAATTGCATTATCCAATTTTGATCGAGATATTTTGACGTCGGTCAGCATCCGCTCACAGTCGGCTAGCCCAGTTTTCGCCTGGTTTTGGCGGCGTCTGTTCCGAAGAACAAAAGGTGATGGTAGCGACTTGCCCAATACAGAGTCCGGAGGGCGTCGAGGAAAATGTAGTGCGATTCGCCAGAACCTAAAAGCCATCGTTCCTCTACCGCTAGAACCGTCGACTGAGGAAAGCCGAGTAGCTACAGAAGATCTAGAAGATCTATTTATGCTGACGGATGACCCTTCTCCGAAGCTTTGGTTCTACACAGATGACTTACCACTAGGCGTGGATCAAGGTGAGTTAATGATTCAAGTGTTGCAAGAAAACGAAAGCGCTAAGGAAATTGATGTATTAGAAACACCAGTTGTCATCACTGATATATCCGCTGGAAAGTCGGGAATTTTTAGCGTTGATTTTAATGACTTTGAGAGCTTAGGCAACATTCTCGGAGCAGGAAACCGTTATAAATGGTATTTCTCGGTGATCTGTGAGAGGGAGCGACCTTCTCGTAACCCCAGTGTCAGCGGGTGGATTAGGTATGAGCCGTATGATGAGAAAGGGGTATCAGCACCACTGAACAACAGGCGGCGCATTGAACAATACATAGAAAATAGATATTGGCATAGCGCCCTGACGCTGGCCGCAGAAGCACAGTGCCAGCCAGATCCAGACGGGACTAACAAAGCCAACTGGGTTGAACTGGTAGAAAGTATTGGCTTTGGAGAGAAAGTAGCTCAGGCCGATATCTTATCCTGCTCGTAGCCGACCCCTCCCGACCTCCGCTACGCTCCGGCCAACCTGGATCATCTATCCGGAACAAATCCCCTCTAGGCGTTGCCTCGAGCTTAGTCGAGAGGGAGCGGTGGAGGGTGCAGCCCACTTTTGCTATTTTCGATTGGCCAACCAGCCTTCTAGGTCTGCCAAACTCGTGAAATCCAGAAGTGCCTCGCCGAGCGATTCGAGCTGTTCGAGCGATAGGGATTGGATTTGCGATCGCATCCTCGAAGGAACCTCACCTACGCGGCGATCAAGCTGACGCAAGATCAACAGTTGTTTGCCCTCTTGACGCCCTTCTTCGCGGCCTTCTTCGCGGCCTTCTTCGCGGCCTTCTTCGCGGCCTTCTTGAAGAAACGCTTCGCGCCACTCTTGATAGATGACTGACTGCTGCATAATCTCTCTCCGTAGAACCTGGTTGATGAACGTCTTTTCTAATGTTAACCCAGCTAGAATTCCGGCTGACGCGGCGATGTTGCTTTGCATCCGCAGTTCTGGCATAGTTTCTATCCGCTCGGCGACCTGTCGCAACGTTTGAGCCCGATCAGGCGTGTCAGTTAGCACCGCTAGCGGCAGCAGTCCTACCAATTCTAGGAAAGGTGCCGTTGGCTGCTCCCAAAGACGAATGACTTCAAACTCGTGACGCATGCCTGAAACTTCAAATGTAGTCTGGTAGACGCGTTCTGAATTCGATGGGGTCAGATATATAACGACCTGCTTCATGCTTTTGTGCGGAAAGCGGCGATAGACTCGCAGGCGGTAGTCTGCCATGCGGTAGGGCAGGCGGGCGACGGGTTCAGTCTGAAACTCTAGGTGTAGGATGCTGTTGTTGGACTCTAGGAGAATTAGCGCGTCTGCACGAATGGGTTCAAGCGAGAGTTCGGAGGGACTGAGCTGAGTCAGCGGGGTTGCTTCGCCGAGTAGCCAGGTGGCAAAGTCGCTGGAAAAGCTTTCTGCGAGAAACTTACAGGTGGAGTCAAACATGCAGCAATTGTATCAGTACGGGTAGAATCATCTGCTTTGGCTATAGGTGACATCATGATTTGCTGCCCGGTTGCAAAAGTGGGATACACTCGCGGTGAAGGCCCGCGTCGTCGCACGGCGCTAGCGGTGAGACGACGCGTCGCTTTGCGGCGCTAGGGAATGCTCACCAAGACAGGAAATGTCCACAAAGACAAGGGTGGCCGTAGGCCGAGGTGGGTCCGATGTCTACGCTAAACAGGTACAGTTTTTATCGTATAATTTTCTATCGCCAGTCTCCAACTAGTAGATATGGAGCCCACCTAGAGGGGTTGTATCCTTGACTGAGAAGCTTTTTCTGAGCCTGCTGTAGAGCAGACGCCTTGCCAGCGCCCGATTCCAGCTCTTGATAGAAGGTTTCTATCAACCTAGAGGTGGCCAAATCACTGATACTCCAAAGGGTGGATAAGGTACTTCTCGCTCCGGTTTGCACAGCTAGACCCGCCATGCCCAGCACTTCACGATCATCACCTTCGGCAGTTTCGCAGGCGCTCAGCAGCAGCAGCTCAAGAGGCTGTTGATTCCTGCTTCTTAGGAGGGTATCAAAGCTATTGAGATCTATTTTTTCAACGGCGATTAGCGGCTCCTCTGACGGGCTTTCAGCGTCTTGTATCTGTGCGGCTGGAGGCGTCGAATCGGCGGCTGCGAGTAAAAAGGTTTTGTCCCTAGTAAAGCCAAATTCTCCATGAGTAGCTAAATGAACAATGTTATGGTCTGACGAGAGCATACTGGTTTGAATCTGATCTCTGGTGAAGAGCTGATTGCGAAAGTCCGTTACGTTTTTGACTTGCTCGGAAATGCTTTCGAGTTCTTGATTCACATAGATCAAAGGACCGAAAATATCGCAGTTAGAATTCTCTTCCAAGGCCAAATCTTCACAAGCAGGAGAAGGATCGTCTGACAAGCCTGCGGCCAAAACTCGGAATGTTTGCGGAGGTGTTGCTTTAGGGATCTTTAGATCGCCGAAGGTAGTGGCGATCGCATATTTCTCAATCAAAAATTCCTCTCCCAGCTGGTCATACAAAGCCGCCATCGGCACATTGCGAAAAGGACCATCTAATACAAACACCAGGGTCTTAATTTTGTCAGGGTCCAACCACCCATTTTCTTCGGCAGGGCGAACCAGCCAGTCGTAGAGCTCAATAGCAAGCGGCCTCCCACGCAGGCTAGAAAAGTAAGGCTGTTCTAGCTCTCTGCGAAAGTCTACTAATTTTTTCTCTAATGTATTTTCTAATTGCTTGGATTGTTCGTCAGTGCTATTAACCGATACGTTTGTAGAAATACGCCTCGAAGGATAGCGGTTTAGAGTCCTCAGTCTTTCGGACTGCGGCGAGTCTGCTGACGACTCGGATTGGTTGGGCAGCCGCAGCAATACCTCAAGGCGATCATCGAGAACAATTGGGTAGATAATAGCGGTCTCTTGGTCACTATCCGCAACCGCTTGAATCGAGCCTAGTTCAACGCTATTGCTAGATTCTAGGAGACCGCAGGCCAAGAAACTCTCCAATTCGGCTACTCGCAAGTCATCAATCACGCTCTGCGCCAGCCGGATTGAACTATCGCTAACGGCGGTATCTGCTTTGGCCGCAGCTGTATCATCTGTGGGAAGCAACAAGCTGATATATTCTCGATAGAGTGGTTCGATGCGATCGCGAAAGTCAAATCGAATATCAGCATCAATGTGCAACAGATCATTTCGCACAAGTCTGGCATTGCTCACTGCCGCCGCGTAGTATTCTAGCGCCACTGGCCGATTATCTCTAATGTTTTCTATCTGCCCTAACTGCCACTGCCACTGGTAAGCAATACTGGGCTGTGCAGTCAGCTGTAGAGCTGCTGCTGTTAGCTGTTCTGCTTCAGCTTCTCTCCCTTCTATCGTATACAGCTCACCCAAGTAGCCCAAGGCGTACGACTCCGCAATCGGATCGCCTAGCGCTTCTGCCTGTTCTTTGGCATCGCTGAGTAGACTGTATACCTGCTGATTTGGATTTTCTAGCAGGACCGGACAGCCTTTCTCGCAGGCATCAAGCAGCAGATGCGCTAATCTAAGGCGGACCAGCGTAGAGGATCGGCCTAGGGGCAACGACTCTATTTGCGTAAATAGCGGATTGTAGATAGACTGCGCATCGCTCAAAGACTGTGCATCGCCTAGGGTTGGCTGATCGAACAGGATATCGAGCTGGTTGAGCTTTGCTCGGACCTGTATTGCTAGCGGCGCTGAGTCGAGTATGGCGGCGTAGGTTTCAAAGGCGGTTCTGTACTGTTCGAGGGCTAGATTGCGATCGCCCTCTTTCCCAGTTCTATCAGCAAAGGTCTCTAGTCGCTGGGCCTGGACCTGTTCGGTATTGCCCAGGCTTAATCGAATAGCTGCTGCTTCTGTCGGCAACTGTAGCTTTTGTGCCAGGTCTAGACCTGCCAAAAGCGATATTTCAGATTCTTCCAACTCTCCGATCAGACGGTAGGTATTGCCTAGGCTGCGGTATAGCGTGATTGCCAGAGGGGCTTCGGCATTGTTACCCAGCAGCGTTTCGACCTCAGTTAGGCGGTCGGTCGATTTCCGAAAAAAGCCCAAGCTGCGCAGCGCATAAGTTTGATTAATCAGACTCTTGACAACACCTTCAAGATGATTGGCCTGCCTGTAGCGGTCAGTCGCTTTCTCCCAACTTGCCAAAGCTGTCCGCGCGTTACCTTGAGCAAACTGCAAGCTTCCTTGAGTGTTCAGAGCTTGTCCATAGATCCTATAGCCTTGGGCACTCAGCGTTTCCAGGTTTCCTACCAGATCAAGGCTTTTGTCGGTGGCAGCTTCAGCTTTTGATAGCTCTCCTAGCTGGCGATAGGCCAGAGCCAAGTTGCTCAACGTACTCGCCTGAGCTAGGGTGCTTCCTTGGCTGGCAAAGGCATTCTCTGCCTGTGTCCATAGCGTAATTGCTTGGGCGAACTGTTGCTGTGCGTAGCGATCGCGTCCTTGTTGTAGCAGTTGCTGTGCATCTCCTGGGGTGGCAGGCGAGTTTGAGAGATTGCTGGACTGGGCGATCGCTGGTGGCGTTATCCCTACAAACGCGGCTGGGTGCCATCCGTTCGCGCCTAGCAATATGCTCAGCAGAGCTGTGACCAGGGCTAGCGATAGCGAACGTAACCATCGAGATGAGAAGGTAAAATGACGAAATCTCATGAGTGGCTATGAATGAGGGGCAAAAGGGATGAACAAAGGTAAAAGACCGAGCGCTATCGCAACGCTGAGCAAGATAGCGAAGGTTGCCAGCTGCCTTGCGCAGCAACTAGGAATACATCGCCTGATTCTGTAACAACGGCGTGCTGTGAATCTGCAAGAGGTGAACCAGGTGGCTTTGCAACTTCAAGCGTTATCTGTTCTGTTTGTATCAGAGTCGTTGCTTCTGTCTGGATGTCTGATGGGCCGAGGTCTTCTTGTAGGGTGCGATCGCCCGAGATATCCGTTGGACTAAGAGGCTGACCGCCTCGTCCGGTAATGATAAATTGGCCCGCCGCTTCACCATTATCTGAGCTAGCTGCGATCGTTTCAGCACTGCAGCCTCTGGCAATTTGATCTGAAGGGTCACTTAGATCTTCGGGAAGTTCGGTAAGACCCTGAGTAGGATCAACGAAAAGATTATTGAGATTTACCTGTCCGTCTGTACTAGACTCCGATCTTGCACTTATGTCGCTGATAGCATTGTTTCTCAAATTGTCGCTGAACTGTTCAACTTCTTGAAATCCGATAATTTGATCGGCTGTGATGTTAATATTGCCCCCTGCTCCTAACCTTGCATTCGCAAGAATGTCATTATCTTCGCCAGAGATTGTAAGAACGACATTTGCCTCAATATCAACATTACCACCATCGGCATTACCACTTGCGCCTGCTTGAATCAAACTCCCCCGGCGCATAAGCAAGACATCTACATCTTCAACAATGATGTCTCCTGCTCTACCAAGGTTGCGACTGTTAATATTACTACTGTTACGCATAGCTGTAGATGCTGTAGATTCTCCACTTCTGGTAAGAAGTTCAACGTTCCTTAAGTTTGCGACTTCTGCATTCCGAATAGTGATACTTCCTCCATCGCCGCCGCCAGTGGTAGAGGCTGAAATTTGCGAAGTGCCATCAACGCTGGTGATTTCTACACTACCGCTGGCATCAGGAGACTGTATGACAATGTTCCCCCCTCTAGCGTCACTACTTATGTTGCTAGTAGTTGCCGATACACTCCCCCCACTCTGTAAACCTAACAGAGACGCTTCGATAAATACCTGGCCTGAAGTTCCCCTACCCTCCGCACTAGCGCTGACTTCGGCACCATCACTAATGGAAATACTCTCTGTAGAAATTGACACGCCCTCACTATTGCCTACCGCAAGAAGATTAACTTCACTGCCAATAAGAGATTCCCTACCATCAATCTCAACATTCCCCCTAGCAACAACCTCTATCTGACCTGCATTACCTTCACCAAGTGTATTAGCGCTGACTTCGGCACCGTCACGGACGAAAAGATTCTCTGTAAGAATTGATACGCCACCACTATTACCCGTTGCTGTACGACTACTAACCTGACTGCGAATGCGAGAGTCCTCACCCTCAACCGCAACATCACCACCTCCATCTGTAGTGTCGATACTTACTGGACCTGCATCACCCTGATTTCGGGTGTCGGTGATGATTTCGGCACCATTACCGACAAAGAGGTTTCGTGCCATAATCGATACGCCTTCGCTCTTTCCTGTACCGGATCGAGTAACCTGACTAATGATGAGAGAGCGAGACTCACCAGCCCGACCGTCGACCACAACATCCCCTTCAGCATTAATTTCTATCAGTCCTGAATTACCTGCACTGCGAGTACTAGCGTTGATTTCGCCAAGATTAGTGATAGAGACATCGTTTCCTGCCTCAATCAATACTCCGCTACTATTACCTCTAGCGTCTTGGCGAACTCGGCTGCTGATAAGAGAGGGTTCATCCTCAATCTTGACATCATTGCTCACATCAATATTTACCTGACCTGAATCACCCTCGTCAGAAGTGTCAGCTCTGACCCGGCCGCCATTACGAATGTATAGATTTTCTGCCACGATAGACACGCCGCCGCTATTGCCTATCGTGCGGGAGTTTACATCATTGGGATTATTGAGGACTTCAACTTGACTGCGAATAGATGAGAATGTCGGCTCAGAACTCTGCGTGACTGACGGAGAACTACCTTCAATTACCACATCCCCTCTAGCAGTAATATTCACCTTACCTGAGTTACCTTCACCAAGCGTATCAGCGCTGACCACAGCACCACCTAGGACCGAGAGAGCTTCGGCGATAATTAGCACACCATCGCTATCACCTACTGCGCGTTGACCATTACCTTGGGCTCCGACTTGGCTAAGGATAAAGGAGTCCCTACCTTCAACCCTAACATTGTTTTCAGCAGTGATCTCTACCTTCCCTGAATTACCCTCGCCAAGCGTATTAGCACTAATTTCTCCACCATTTAGGACAGAGAGATCTGCCGTAGAAATCGACACGCCGCCACTATCAGCTCTCCCAATAACATTAACTTGGCTACGAATAAGAGAGTCCTCACCCTCAACTACAACATTACCGTCTCTGTCACTAGTATTGATAGTTATCGGACCTGATTCGCCCGCAGTACGGGTATCAGTAACGATTTCGGCACCATCGCGTACGAAAAGGGTTGCTGCTGTGATCAATACACCTTTACTTTCTCCTTTGGCGTCATCAGTAGTTTGACTAATAATAAGAGATCGATCGTTTCCGGTCCTACCTCTAACCAAAACATCACCTTCAGCATCAATGCTTATCAAACCTGAGCTGCCCTGGCTGCGAGTACTAGCGTTGATTTCGGCGAGGTCAACGACAGAGACGTTATTTCCTGCCTCGATCAATATCCCATTACTATCACCTTCGGCACCTTGAAGAACTCTGCTGCTAATGCGAGAGGGTCTATCCTCAACCTTGATATCTCCTTCAACCAAGATAACTACTTGCCCTGAATCACCCCTTCCCTGGGTATCTGCACTGACTACGCCGCCACTACTGATAGAGAAACTTCCTGCGTCAATTAATACGCCACCGCTATCACCTCTTACGGTAGGATCATCGACGCGAAGGTTTCTCCTATTGTCAACTTCGCTGCTAATAAGAGATCTCCCACCCTTGATTTCAACATCATCCTCGACCAGAATACTTACCTGACCAGAATTACCTCGACCGAGAGTGTCAGCCCTGACTGCGCCACCATTACTGATAGAGAGACTACCTGCCTCAATCGATACGCCACCGCTATCGCCTCTCACAGTAGGATCATTGAACAGTTCGCTCATTTCGTTGGCAATCAGATTATTGACTTGGCTGCTAATGAGTGAGCCTCTACCCCTGACCTCAACGTTACCTTCAGCATTGATAATTACCTGACCTGAATCACCTCGACTACGGGTATCAGCGGTTACTGTGGCACCATCAATAACGAAGACATCGTTTCCCGCCGTAATCGACACTCCAGCGCTATTACCTTCCGCTTGGAAAGCAACTTCACTGCGAATGGTAGAGGGGAAAGTGTTGCTCCTTCTTGCCTCACCACTACCCCTGACCACGACATCTCTTCCGGCAGCAATAACTACGCGACCTGAATTACCCTGGCCAAGCGTACTAGCGGTGACTATGGCACCACCGGCAACAGAAATATCATTTTCTGCCCTGATTATTATGTCGTCCCTATCTTCCTCTTCAGCATTACCTTGAGCCTGATTATTAACTTGGCTACGAACGAGAGATCTCTTAATGCTACCATCACGACTTTCACTAGTGCCCTCAACCGAAACATTTTCATCAGCAACAATAGATATTTGGCCGGGGTTTCCTGTACCACGACTATCAGCACTGACCTCGCCGCCATTTGTGATAAAGAGGCTCCCAGCCCTGATAGACACACCGCCACTATCACCTCTAACATCTTGCGCAATTTGGCTGCGAATGAAGGAGTCTGCACCATCGACCACAACATCACCTGTCGCATTGATAACTATTCGGCCTGAATCACCCTGACCAGAATTAACACTGGCGTTGATCTCGAGGCCATTGGTGACAGATAAGTCATGAGTCGTGATCTCAATGTCTCCACTTTCCGCAGCAGTCTCACCCCTAAGGACAGTATCAATGCCTCCACGGTCAACGATATTAACCGAACTACCTGCCTCTTGTGGAGTCCTTAGAATTAGACTTCCTCCTCCCGATTGCTGTAGTCGATGATTGACCTGGATGTTAGTAGCATTCAGCGTCAGATTATGAATGCTATCAGCAAGCACGGGTTCCGCAACTGTGATCTGCTCGTCTGCTTGTAATACAACATTCGTACTATCCAAAGCTGTTACAACACTATTCGCTGCAATCGTCGTTGCGGCATCTGGACTATTCGAGCCGTCAACAATGTCGGCTTCTCCATTTCTATTGATAGTGAGTTCTAGAGGGTCCAACAGCCAAGTTCCAGCTTGACCAAGTACCGCGCGAGTATCTACCTGAGCACTCCGACCAAGAAAGAGCCTTTGAGCTCCAGATGTTTCTACAAAGCCGCTATTGCCTCCCTGCTCGCCTCCTCGCGCAGAAATGCCTCCTAGAAATTCCGTTTCGCCATCTGCCCAAATAATGACCTGCCCCCCATCGCCGTTTGCCAGCGCGTCTGCTCGAATCAGGACACCCCGCGCTACGAAAGTGCTTTGCGCATTAGGCACTTCCCCCTCTCCTTGATAGTCGCCCCCCACTAAAACAATGCCACCCCCCTGCTCACCAGAAACATCAATTTGTGCTTGCTCAGTAAGTTCTAGCTGGTTCCCCAATACCTCAATCCGGCCCGCTGGTACCGTTAACACACCACTGCTGCGCACCGTATTACCAAACAATGTCAATGACTGACCCGCCTCAACTGCCAGATTCCCCTCATTCGTCAGATCTCCCTGCGGCTGAGCGCCTCTTTGAACGCCTAGCGGCACACTCATCGTGAGTAGCTGGCTACCTGTAGGAGCGATCGCACTAAACACCCCACCGTCCAAGAAACTAATCGTGTCGGCTGTACTCGCTGTGAACGACCCACTCATATCCAGCTCCGCATTAGGGCCAAACATAATGCCGTTAGGATTAAGCAGAAATAGATCTGCAATCCCATCCACCCCCAATAGACCGTCAATATCAGAAAGATTGCTGCCAGTCACTCGGCTGAGAATAGTGTCGATCCCTTCAGGATTGATAAAGTAAACCTGCTGTCCGGTATTGATATTAAACTCTTCAAAACTGTGGAATAGATTGGCTCCGCGACTGGCCCCGCCGCCGATTCGGTCAATTGCGCCGCCGTCGATGACTGTGGAGCTTTCGCTTCCTAGCGTATCGTCGGGTACTATCTGTGCCTTTGATGGCGCCAAGCCAAGCGAGAGTCCTATCTGACTGATGACAAGCACTAAACATAACCGGAGCCATTGAGGAAGCTTGTAAGAGTAAGTCATAAGGCAATAACGATGATAATTATGGGCTGATGATATTGGTAGACCTATGAGAATAACTGTTGGAGAATAAACGTTAGAGCAGAGGCTAGAAAAACGACTGTTGCAGCGTAAAGTAAAGACCGTTCTCCTGGAATGAATCGCGATCTTCAATATCAGCAGAAATTAGAGGAATTCCCCAGTCGACCCGCGCATTGAATCTCCCCTGCTGAAATAAAAGGCCAAAGCCGACGCTAGCTAATGGGTCGGGGTCATCTTCAGTCACATTCCAGCCATAGCCTGCATCAACGAAGGGGACAATCTGCAAAAGTCTCCCTTTGTCAGGATTACGCAACAAAGGTAATCTCACTTCTGCAGAGGCCAGCGCACCGTTATCGGTAGAAAGCAGGTTCTGTCGATAGCCTCTAACCGTAGACTGTCCGCCAAAGTTCAACTGCTCTAGGCTCAGCAGAGAATTAGGAGAAAGCTGCACGTTTCCTTTGAGCAACAGTAGCGTATCCGGCGCGAGTACTCGCACCCACTGACTCTGCCCCTGCCAGGAGAAAAATCGGCCATCTGGCCCCTCTTCGTTCACGGTCGCATCCAGCACGTCTAGACCGAGGTTGAACTGCGATCGCACTGCCAACACCTGCTTCGGACTCCGACGAGTCCACTCCTGAAAGAAACGCAGCGCTGACACCCGAGTCCGTCCCTGCTCATCCGCACCCGCTGACAGCCGAAGCGGACCAAGATCATCAAGGCCCAAAGACGTCTGGGCTACCTGATGAGACGCCGCTAGACCTAGGGCAAATTCTCCGCTTGGCTTTTGCCACACCGGATGACGCAGCGCTAGTTGATAAAAGTCTGAATCCGAATCGATCTCTAACGCATCAAAGGGGTCCTCTACCACCTCACTACCAGAGATATTGACAAGCGCCTCTACTGTCGTACCCCGAGGGCTAACCGGCAGTATGTACGCAGCATCTACACCATCGCTGCCGCTAGTCAGTGCGTAGCCCACGCTCAGGCGATCACCTACCCCCAGCAAATTCCCTTCAAAGAGGCGTAGCTGATTGCGCACCGATCCCACACTAGGTGAGCGATTATTATCTAGCGTATAGGCCACCTCAAAACTATCAGCTTCTTCAACAGAAACTACTAATGTATTTGTTCCTGGCGCAGTCCCTGCCTGCAAATCAGCCGTAATATTCTCTACTAACGGATCGCTCTGCAAAAGCTGTAGCCGCTCGACTAGCCGATTAACATTCAAAGGTGCCTTTGCACCCAACGCTACACGACGACTGATATATCTAGAATTTAGCCGTTCG
>JBCCOH010000132.1:0-14356 GCA_039111275.1 Cyanobacteria bacterium P01_D01_bin.1
AAAACAACTACCTGATTCTGTATTGGGTCTATGATCCAGTATTCAGGAACTTCTCTGCGTTCGTACTGGGCGCGCTTATCAACGTAATCTCTTTTTCTGTTCTCAGCGCCTGGACTAACCACTTCGACAATGAGCATAGGTGGAGACATCTCCAGCGAAATTGCAGCCCTCCCCAACTCTCTCATCTGCGCAGGATGCTCGGGCTGTAGAACCATCAAGTCTGGGAACCTGTTTTTGGGCTGCCCATAAGTTGCGATCGCCGCTCCATGAGTAACTACCCGGTACAATCCTACAAACGATCTAAGAATTTCATCTAGCTTCCTAGCTCGATAGAGATTATCGTAAGTCTCGGGCGGCACTTCGACTAACTCTCCATAAGTAAGTTCATATTGCCTGTCCGTACCGTCTTCGTAGGCAAGAAGATCTTCGAAGGTTACAAGTTGACCAGGCTTTGCTTGTACCACGATAAGTCGTCTCCCAACTACTGAGCGAGTGCTTTTATCTTAGGGTAGATTTGGAGTAGATTTGAAGTCGGTGATGTCGGTCCAAATCTGGAAGTACTTACTTGATAGTTCGTAACAATCTGTCTAGGCTAGGGCCTGGCGCTGACTGTGGTCCGGTGGTCGGGTCTTCAAATTCGCTGTGGCTGATCTCATGCTCGCGCAAACTTTCGGCTAACCCACTTGCATTCTCTCTTAACATCACGGTCACTGCGCCAGTCTGCAATGCGCCATCTTCGTTTGGCATCAGTTCTATTAGGTAGGCGTAGAGATCGCCTTTTAGGAGTTGCGATCGCATTGCTCTAACCGTTCCCCTATCTTCTAGCCGCCCCGTCGAAAACACCAACAACGACTCAGCCCGCCGATAGTCCGCGAAGACCTCCGCACCGTAGATCGATCTCAGTGAATCTTCCAATCGAGGAATACTCACCCCGCTGACAATATCCACCAGCGTCAGCTTCTCCGATTGAATCACCACCTCTTCACCCGAATGCCGCCGTACTAGCAAACTCTCTCCCGAACCACCCCCCGGCTCGAACACAGATCCATGAAACGTATACCGACGCGAAGGTGTACTTTCTCGTCTGATCGACAAGCCTTCCGATGGGTGCGATCGCAACGTCGGATGAGCCTGCATCCAAGCCGCCGCTTCGTTAATCGTTTGACCAGGCAGCGCCCAAGCGCTTCGAGTGAAAACGGTGGACCCTAGCCCCATTCCCGTCAACGTGATTCCAGCCGTCAGTCCAAACCGCAGAAGCTTATGCATAGTATTGAGCTATATGGTGTCGAGTTATAGGGAACCAAACCCCTTCTTTTTCTTCTTCTTCTTTTTCTTCTTACCGCCACCCGCACCTCTCCAGCCAGGTCTAGGCCCACCCCCAAAAGGATTCCCACCCATCGGATTTCCGCCCATTGGACCACCACCCATCGGACCGCCCATGCCAGGAAAGCCACCGTCAAATCCCGGCAACCCCATATTTCCCTGACCCATCTGCTGCATTAATCCGCGCATCCGCTGAAAATCGCTCACCAGCTTGCCGACATCCTTCTCCGCGTAGCCCGCACCCCTCGCTACCCGGCGACGACGACTCGGCGAACCCGACAGCACCTCTGGGTTCTGCCGCTCCTCCATCGTCATCGAATTGATCATCGCCTCACAGCGCTTTAGCTGCTGCTCACCCTGCTGCAACTGATCGGACGAGAGCTTATTCCCCATACCTGGCAGCATTTTCATAATTCCTGCCAGCGAGCCCATGTTCTTCATCAGCCGGGTCTGCTTCAAAAAGTCATTGAAGTCAAACTTCGCCGACAGAATCTTCTCTTGCAGCTTTTCTGCATCGGCAATATCGACCTCTTCCTGCGCCTTTTCCACCAGCGTCAGCACATCGCCCATGCCCAAAATGCGCGATGCCATCCGGTCAGGATAGAAAGGCTGCAACGCCTCCACCTTTTCGCCCACACCAATGAACTTAATCGGCTGGCCAGAAATTCGCCGCACCGACAGCGCCGCACCCCCGCGCGAATCGCCATCCATCTTCGTCAAAATCGCGCCTGTGATCCCGATCTCATCATGAAAGGTACGCGTCAGCGTCGCCGCCTCCTGACCGGTCATCGCATCGACAACCAGCAGCACCTCATCTGGCTGCGACACTTCCTTCACCTGCGCCAGCTCGGCCATCATGTCCGTATCGATTTGCAGCCGACCCGCCGTATCGATAATCACCGTATCAATCCCGTCTTCTTTGGCCTTAGCCAAGCCTTGGCGAGCAATCTCCACCGGATTCGCATCCGCCCCAATCTCAAAGACAGGCACGTTGATCTGCTTCCCCAGCGTCAGCAGCTGATCAATCGCCGCCGGTCGATAGACATCAGTCGCCACCAGCAGCGCAGACCGCTCCTGCTTACGCAGGTGCAAAGCGAGTTTCGCAGAAGCCGTTGTCTTACCTGTACCCTGCAAGCCCGCCATCAGCACGACCGTTGGCTTATTCTCGCTATCAGCCAGCGGCACATTAGTCTCGCCCATCGTCTCGACCAGCTCGTCATAGACAATCTTGATAAACTGCTGATCCGGGCGAACGCCAGAGACCACGTCTGCGCCCTGCGCCTTTTCCTTGACATCAGCCACAAAGCCCTTGACCACATCCAGATTGGCATCGGCCTCTAGCAGCGCCCGCCGCACCTCTCTCAGCGCCTCGGTAATATTCGCCTCCGAAATTTTGTCCTGGCCACGCAGCTTTTTCCAGGCAGATTCAAATTGTTCTGAGAGGGCTTCAAACATAGGAAATGATCGGGTGATAACGCTAGGCGAACTGATTATCCTATTTTAGAGGGTCCAGTTCAATTCATCTGATAAGCTGCCCTATGAGTTAAATGGTGGAGGCTCGATCGCTGCCAAAGCAAAGATTGTCAAAGCAAAAAGCGCCAAACAATCGAACCCTAGAACTAAGCGCGGAGGAAAGAGTTGCCTATGCAACTAAACTGCTGTTTCTAGACAAGCCAAAAGCAATTGCTGATCTCCTAGACCAAACAATTCACCAAGACTTACTCACGGTTTTGCCCTTCCTGCCAAACGAGTTCGTCGATTTGCTCATCGTCGATCCGCCCTACAATCGCCAGAAGGATTTCAACGGCTCGACCTTCAAAGCCATGACCGGCGCTGACTATCAAACCTGGCTGATGAGCTGGATGTCTCAGCTACCGCGTTTGCTCAAGCCAACTGCCTCTATATATATGTGCTGCGACTGGCAGTCATCGAACGCTATTTACCAGGTGTTCGCTCAATACTTTCAGTTGCGTAACCGGATAACCTGGGAGCGAGAGAAAGGGCGCGGGGCAAAGCGAAACTGGAAAAATGCTTCAGAAGATATCTGGTTTGGCACTGTCTCTGATAAATACACCTTCAACGTAGACGCTGTAAAAATACAGCGGCAAGTACGAGCCCCCTATCGCGACGCAGATGGCAAACCCAAAGACTGGCGAGAGACCCAGCAAGGCAACTTTCGCGCCACCCATCCCTCAAACCTCTGGACTGATATCTCCGTCCCTTTCTGGTCCATGCCAGAAAACACAGACCACCCCACCCAAAAGCCAGAAAAGCTAATTGCCAAGATGATCCTAGCTAGCTCCAACCCTGGCGACGTGGTGTTCGATCCCTTCCTGGGCTCTGGAACAACCTCGGTCGTCGCTAAGAAGCTAGGTCGTCATTACGTCGGTATCGAGCGAGAAGAACTCTATGCTTGCTGGGCTCAGAAACGACTAGCTCTAGCTGACCAAGACGCTTTAATTCAGGGCTACAGCGACGGTTACTTTTGGGAGAGAAACACACCTACACCAGATCGTAAATGATACTGCAGCGGTTGTTGAGATCGGTAGTTTGAGTAACGAGAACGCCTCTACACAACGTTCGTGCCAAGAATCGTCCGTATTTAACAGCGCTAGGATAGCGCCCGTATCTATGAGACCTCTAACTTTCAGGGCACTCCCTTAATTTGGCTTTCATCCACTGACCGACTTCTTGAGAAAGGCGTGAATCGCCCCCCTCAAATAGCCCCGAAGTACTGCGATGCCGATTGATGTAGCTGTCGCTAATTTTTTTCATGAATGATATTTCTAATTCCCCTCGATTTTCTCAGACAATGCCGAATTCTATCTATGCGTATTCCTTTTCATCAATTTGACTGAACTCCCAGTTGTTTTGTAGATTTAGCCAAAACTGAGTACTTGTATTTAAAGTATGGAAAAGCTTTATGGCCATCATCGCACTTAGCTCTCATCACTTAGCAAGGTTAGGGAGAATGTATGGATAGCCTGGAGGTAGCTGAGCTGAAGTTTCTAATGAAGCTATTAGGTCATGAGGGCTATCGCAGCAGTATCACAGCGCTGAGTCCGAATAGTAAAACGGCACACAAAGAACGCGATCGCATTTGCATAGCCCTAGAAACCAAAGGCATCGTCGAATATGACAGTCAAGTAGCCAAATTCTCCCTAGCGCGTCCGGGGAGAACGCTGCTAAGCCTGGATACAACCAGTCTGCCTGCTACGCCCGATGAGCTGAAAGTGCTAAGGGCATGTCAGAAGATCAAAGGTCAGGCCACACCGGGTCAGATATCAGGCGTTCCAGCAGCGTCTGTTCAAGGACTGGTTCGCGGCCTGAGCGAGCGTAGACTGCTCAAAATTAACAAAGAAGAGATCAAAGAGGTTTGGTTGACTGATAGAGGAAAGCAGTTTTTGCTCTGTGAATATGAGCCGACTGGTAGCTACGCGATCACTGTCAGTGCAACAATGATAGGGAACTATGTACGGTTTCTGCGGAAAAATCTATAGTCAGTTATTACATTTTCTATAAACTGGCCCATACCAAAGCAATTCTAGTAAACTCGTCGTGCATAATAGCCTCATCAAGCACACAAGCCTCTTCTAATCGCCTGAATCCTATATAAATTCAGACTTGAGAGCAACGCTTGAGCTTCGACGACTAGCGGCAGACCGCAAGCAGTTGCTCAGGGAAGTTGGCTAGACGCTTACATCTTGATGAGTTGATCGTCACATTACTTCTTATCTGTTTGAAATGAAGTAATCAGACGCAGCGGTTTCTAGAAAAAGGGTATAGCAGAGCACATCCATCTGATGGCTTCTCTTGCTTATATGGTTGGCAGTCTGTTCGACCTTACGAACGGCCCTGAAAATTAAATCGAATTCAGCAAATCAAGCAGGACTTCTGCCTTTAGTAAGTGACGATTACTTGTTCTATTGAGCTAAATCAATGTGCTACTGCTGTGATCGCGCTAGTAAATCTCAGGTAGCAAGAACTAAGCGCAAACTCGAAATTAGACCCGAAACATTTAAACGTGTGAGATAAGTGAACATGAAAACAAAGAAGACCTGTCGGATGAAGCAGTTGGGACTGGCGATCGCAGCCACATTCATCACCGTAGGTTGTACTGATTCTCCAATGGCCAATAAGGTAGCTAGCAAACTGCTGGCCAACAATTTGGCCCAGGTTAATGCAGCTGAACTGACAGCCGATACGAGCAGCGAAGCGCTATCAGCAGAGACTACAGATGTTGAGTTCGAGATCTGCGCAGCGGTTGATAGCTGGCAAAGACCTAGCGACGCTGAGCAAGCAAAACAACTGGGCGAAGATTCTAGATATGCTACGGCGCTAGACAGCGACGATTCAGAGAATTCTTTGAAGATGGCGTCTAGTCAGTTCTGGGATCACCAGGTGATTAGCTTTACGACCTATGGTCTGAGTGCTCGGATGGAGCCAGTGAACCTGTCGGGACTGTGGACTGTAGAAGATCAGCTGTTGGGCTGCTATGAGCCAGAGGCGACTATGGCGATCAATGAGGGTGATCGCGCTGAAGCCTGGCTCCTAAATCAGCAGATCACTAGCCTAGAATGGGACGGCACTAGCTACGTGATGACCGTAGAGCCTAGCTCAACAGGCATGCAGGTTGTTCAATTTAATCGGATGGATAGCTCAGCGAGTCTACCCCTCACCGTTGTGACTGACTCTGGTCTTGCTATCGAAGTCGCTTCTGGAGATTGGCAAGAAGAGGAAGGATAAAGGCAGACTAGCTTTTCATTTTGCGTTTGAGTTCGTTGAGTTCTTCTTCGGCTTCCCACTGACGGAAGGTTTCGTCTAGGGGATCGAAGGGTTGGCTGGCGCTGTAGGTGGTTTGGTTCCATCCGGCAGTGCCCCAGTCGGTGTCTGTGGTGGTTCGCGCAGATCTCCCAGCGGCCTTCTGAGCGGCTGCTTGGGCCGCTGCCTGGGCAATCTTGGTTTTCACTTCCTGCCTTTTTGTGCTGACGCGCTGACGTAGTTCGGTGGTCTGAACGATGCGATCTTTGACACTTTTCATCTGTCCCCACAGATGATTTCCCTTACGCAGTAGGGCTGCTTCTCGCTCTTGCGCGGGGCCGACCAGGTCTTGGCGGTTAGCGGCTTTGGCTTTTTCTATCCGTTTGTGCCACTGCTGAATATCTTGTGCGGTGTCTAGGATGTTGTTCTCCAGCGCTTTTTCTCTGCGTTTTAGATCGCCTAGGAGTCTGAGCGCGTCTTCTTCTTGCCCGCGTAGCTGATCTTCTAGGGCTCGCAGCTCTAGATGAGGATTGGCGCGCAAGAATTCGTCTAGCCGCGTTTCTAGAAAGCGGCTGAGGTCGTCGAATAAGCTCATAGGATTGGTCGCAAAGGTCGCAAAAAGTTAGAACCTTTGACCAATATAAACTGAGCGCACTTCATCGTTGCGACGAATCACGACGTCTTGACCGTTGACGCTGACTAGACTCCAGTTGGAGAGGCCGATGCGATCGCCCACATAGGCCCGCTGCGAACTACCATCAATATCAAACAATGCTGCTGAGCGATTGCCCAAATTCAACACGCCGACCAGCACGAGTTCAGATGCTGGGGTGACATCGTTTAGCCCAGCCGTTGGATTGACTGAGGAACCCACTGCCAAATCTACACCGGGTGAGGGGAGTGAACGATTGCCAACCGGAACAATTGGGATCGAAGAAATTCCAGTAGCGGGTGCACCCGAGGGTAGAGCGGCAGCGGCGGCGACAGGCACGGGCACGGGCACGGTAGGTCTGCGCCTAGCATTATTTGCAGAGGCTAGGGCGATAGGAGGCAGTGCTGCTGTGGTAGAAGGCGCGGCATTTGCTGTAGCAGCATTTTGAGAGGTGTTTTGGCCATTCTGGTAGACCGGGACAAAGACGCGCTCGATAACGCTAGGGGTTTCGGCGATCGCGCCTGACGGATTCGACGCTGACAGGGTCGGCGCTGGCAGAGTTGGCGCTGGGAGAGTAGGCAGAGCGCCGACAGCAGTCGGAGGATTGACATTCGGGATAGTCGTTGGCAGCACAGCAGGCGCAGCGACTGGCAGCACAGCGACGGTCTGTCCACCTGTGATTTGGCTGGTACTAATTGTTTCTAGCGCTCTTTGTAGATAGGCCAGAAAGTCTGCATCCGAGTCGGCAGGTAGTTCGGCGGCGGCGGCTTCTGTGTTAAGTGGTGAGGTCCAACCGGCGCTCGACGCAGCACTGACAGTCCACAGACCCAGCGTGCTCACTACAGAGATACCCGCCGCGCCCATCATCATGAAGGGCAGCGACACCTTCTGCCGTCTAGGCTCAAAGATCGTCTGCTGCGGCCGGGGTGAAGCGTCTTTGAAAGAAAAGGTTGAGGCAATATCTGGATAGAGAGAGTTAGAGACAGACTGAATGGGGGGAGCCTTTACTTCGATAGTCGCCGTGTTCTCGTGCCCAGAAGAATGGCTAGAAGAGTAAATTGGCGCTTGAATCACGCTGCTCTGAAGATTTCCGGCAAATAGATTGCCTGTAGATGAAGCTTCAAATGATTGAGTCGTAACGGGTCGACCGCCTGCTCGGTAGCCAGGCTGGCTGCTAATCTGGTGGCCAGTCCCGTGACCAGTCTGGTTGCCAGCTTGTTGCGCCGCTTGTGTGGAACGATCAGCTGCCATTGTGGCTCGATAAATATCGGCGGCGCTTCGAGGGGAGAAGTGCGAAGGCAGTTGAACCGTGCGGCTCGTTGAGGGTGCAACGGCGCGAGGTTTACGCTCGGCGAAGGTCATACAGTCGCTCAGATCGCCTTCTAGAATTCGATCGACATCGCCAAAGAGGTCGTCCATCAGGCTATTGCTGTATGAATCAGTGGCTTGGGTATTAGTCGCTTGCCTAGACTGCGGCGCCAAGCCGAGAGCGGTATTGCTAGAAGTGAGACGGCTGTTCGAGGTCATGGTTTCAGCGGGTGAGGTAAACCTTGGCATCAAGTTTTGTTGTGGTGTTCCTTGCGAGCTAATTTTGCCCGGTCGATTTGTGAACCTATCAAGTTTTTGTGTTCAGCCCCTAGAACAGCTAGAGAACAGCTATTTTTGATAGAGTTTTCACTGAAGCGTTGTCTAGCTTCGATCGCTGAAATCTCAGACGGTGATTGGGTCAGGGATTGGTATTATCTATCAGGCAAAGTTGAGCATAAAAGTATGTGCGGTTTCAGTGCTTCTCTCAGTCAGATTGCGAAGCTGCTGGATGTGGCGCCACAGTCTTGTCTAGCAATAGAGGCGCAAACAGTCGCGACAGGCGTGACGACGGATACGCGATCGCTCCACCCAGGCAATCTGTTCGTAGCGCTAGAAGGCGAGACGTTCGACGGTCACAATTTTGCTAGTCAGGCAATTGAGAAAGGGGCAATCGCAGCCATTGTCCGAAAAGGCGTCTTGCCAACGGCCACCTTCCCTCGTATGGAAGTTGCAGATACGCTCGCGGCCTATCAGGCGCTGGGACAGTGGTGGCGATCACACTGCGCCCTTCCCGTTGTGGCCATCACAGGCTCCGTCGGCAAAACCACGACCAAAGAAATTGTTTCAGGGGCGCTGGCTCAGTTCGGCTCCGTACTCAAAACCCAGGCAAATTACAACAACGAAATCGGCGTACCCAAGACGCTGCTGGGGCTCACTACCAAACACGATTACGCTGTAGTCGAGATGGGAATGCGCGGACTAGAAGAGATTGCGCTACTCACCCAGATTGCTAGGCCGACAGTCGCGTTGATTACCAACGTCGGTACAGCGCACATTGGACGGCTAGGATCAAGAGAGGCGATCGCGCAGGCAAAATCCGAACTGCTAAGAGAATTGCCCGCAGGTGGAACCGCCGTTCTCAATCATGATGATGCGCTGCTGATGTCTACCGCTGCTAAATTCTGGACTGGTGCGCAGGTTACCTACGGACTCGAGGGCGGCGACGTTCACGGTCAGATTGTAGGCGCTGATGTCATCGTTGAGGGCGTAAGAATTCCGTTGCCTTTGCCCGGTCGTCATAACGCGCTGAATTTGTTGGGTGCAATCGCCACGCTAAAAGCGCTTGAACTCGATTGGCAAAAGCTGAGCGCGGGCTTCACCGTCTCCATGCCCGCAGGCCGGTCCCAAGTGCATCGGCTACCCGGCGATATCCTGCTGCTAGACGAAACCTACAATGCTGGCGCCGAAGCGATGGTCGCGGCCTTGAGGTTGCTAGCCGATCAGCCAGGCCGCAGACATATTGCCGTACTGGGCACAATGAAGGAATTGGGCGCGCATTCAGTCGATCTGCACAGACATATCGGTGAAACTGTGGCCGAGTTGAAGCTTGATGAGCTGCTGATACTTGCTGGCCCCAGCGAAGCAAAAGCGATGTCTGCTGGCGCGATGCCCGTGCCGAGCCAGCAGTTTGACAGTCATGGTGATTTGGCTAGCTATTTGAAAGAAGGGATCGAGGCGGGCGATCGCATTCTCTTCAAAGCCTCACGCTCAGTCGAAATGGATAAAGTCGTCGATCAGCTACTCAGAACTGACACTTAAGGAGACGGTTCTAAGCGACGCCGACAGCTATCTGCTTCATCCATTCAGCGTTACCGACCTCACCACGCATTAATGCTGCCACCTGAAAAGCTTGCTCTACCTGAGAGAATTCAATGACTTCACCACTCGGCCAGATCTCTACCTCGGTAAGTTCTTCCTCAGTTGGTCGAAGATTGACCAGTTCACCATCAACACGTTTAGCAAACTGTAAGCTGCTAATCGGCCATTGGCTCTGCATCCCTGTGCTAAAAGCAATTTCTAGATTCCCATTCTGCACCTGAGCCGAGACTGCTCTAACGACGTTCTGCATCAATCCGTCTCCATTCGTCCATAAGCCTAACTAGATTATCATTAGCAATTTTGACAGCTTGTTTTCTAAGTCTTCTATCAGCAGCTCGCCTATTATTTTCTTCTCCTATCATCAGCTCAGCCTGCTCCCCTGCAATATTGATCTTTACCTCGAATTCGCCTTTGCGAACGTGTACGTGCGGAGGATTATGATCATCGGAAAAAATGACAACCTTGAAGCCATCAATTCTAAATACTTCAGCCACAGTCCCACTTTTTTCTAATTGTATTCGGCCTAGGGGTACCGCGTTCAGTCGAAATGGACAAAGTCGTCAATCAGATCCTAAAAGATTTCAGGATTTCTACGTAGCTACACAGCGTAAGATAAAGTCGAGCGCTTAACTTAGCCGCTCCCAACAGTCTTTACTCAACCATCTCTAGCTTCCGTGGTCCTAGTTCTATCACAGCCGCATATCTCAGCCATGCAAGAACATGCGGAACGCACGTATCCAGAGGAGTGCTGTGGTCTGATGGTTGGCACAATCGACTCGTCTGAAAATCCGCTGACAAAATCTGTGGTTGAACTCGCCGTACTAGATAATCAGTGGACACCGGATGTTGCCGCAGACGATTCCCTAGAGCACACCACAAAGCAGCGGCGCTACTGGATCGATCCCAGGGACATGCTGCGGGTGCAAAAGCAGGCGAGGGAGAAGAATCTCAATATCATTGGGGTGTATCATTCTCACCCAGATGCGGCGGCGGTGCCTTCGGAGTGCGACCGCGCCATGGCTTGGCCCACCTACGCCTATACAATTGTGTCCGTTTGTGAGGGCAAAGCTGTCGATGTTCAGAACTGGGCGCTAGACTTTGAGCATCAATTTCAGCCAGAAGCGATCAGAGTATCGCCCTCTTCGGCTAGAGACCGAATGCCGGTTTCGGCTTAATCTTTCTGCTTCGCCAGTCCTCAAACCATAGGATTTTTGACTTTACAGACTCTTGCCCAACGAAGCTGCTGCCGTCGGTAGGCTTTCTGTTCTTTCTTTTAGCTAGCGCCAGTCACTATCTGGCTACTCACCTTTTTCAAACATCATGCTGAATCCAAACCTGGATGACATCCAACTGACCAAACACGAGTACGAGCGCTACTCACGGCACCTCATCCTCCCCGAAGTCGGTCTCGAAGGTCAAAAAAAGCTTAAAGCCGCCAGCGTCTGCTGCGTCGGCACAGGCGGACTCGGTTCACCGTTGCTTCTATACTTAGCCGCCGCGGGCATCGGTCGCATCGGCATCGTCGATTTTGATGTGGTCGATCACTCCAACCTGCAGCGCCAGGTCATTCACGGCACCTCCTGGGTCGGCAAACCCAAGATTGAGTCTGCCAAGAACCGCATTCTCGAAATCAACCCCCACTGCCAGGTCGACCTCCACGAAGTCCGGCTCTCCTCTGACAACGCCTTAGAAATCTTCGAGCCCTACGACATCGTCGTAGATGGCACCGACAACTTCCCCACTCGCTATCTAGTCAACGATGCCTGCGTCTTGCTAGACAAGCCCAATGTCTACGGCTCTATCTACCGCTTTGAAGGCCAAGCCACCGTCTTCAACTACGAAGACGGTCCCAACTACAGAGACCTCTACCCCGAGCCACCGCCACCGGGCTTAGTGCCTTCCTGCGCAGAAGGCGGCGTGCTGGGAATTCTCCCTGGCATGATCGGCGTCATCCAAGCCACCGAAACCATCAAAATCATCCTTGGCAAAGGCAACACCCTCAGCGGTAGGCTCCTGGTATACAACTCCCTAGATATGAGCTTTAGAGAGCTGAAGCTGCGCAAGCCGCCCGAAGAGCACCGCGCCGCTATCGATAAACTGATTGACTACGATCAGTTCTGCGGCATTCCTCAGGCAGCAGAGGAAGAAGCGAAAAAGATGTCTGATATGCCAGAGATGTCTGCCACCGATCTCAAAGCTCTCATAGATAGCGGCTCAGACGATTACTTCTTGCTAGACGTTCGCAATCCCAATGAGTACGAAATTGCCCATATCCCCGGCTCTACCCTGATTCCGCTGGGCGAAATCGAGAATGGAGATGGCGTTCTGAAGCTCAAAGGTATGCTCAATGGTCACAAGCTAGTCGCTCACTGCAAAATGGGAGGTCGCTCTGCCAAAGCGCTTGCTATCCTCAAAGAAGCCGGTATTGACGGCACCAATGTCAAAGGCGGCATTCTCGCCTGGAGCCGAGAAGTCGACCCCTCCGTTCCAGAGTATTAAGCGCTGGAGATATTAGATGTTAAATTTTCTTGGTAATGCGCTAGATATGTACGAGGTTCTTGAATCGTATCGAGAGCAAGGGTTCTAGATCTTCCGTACATACTTCTAGTGCATCATCGAGACGCGATAGCAATATACCTATTCTAATTTTGAGACATGTCACCAGAAACACGGGAGAAAACTAAATCAGAAGAGCAAGGTCAGCACAAAAGCTGGTGGCAAACAATCCCAGGGATTTTGGGAGGTATTGCTGGAATTATTACTGCAACTGCCACTCTTGTTGTAGCTGTCACGCAAGCTGGTCTGATAGGTAGTAGCACGACAGAAGATACGGATCAGTCCTCTGAAACAATTCAATCACAGGAGAAAGAATTGGTAGGGGAGGAGGTTCTACCCATATCAATGGAAGTCGAAGCTGTCGTCGTCGACCCAAATGACAACTATGTGAATATAAGAGCGAAGGAAAACCTGGAGTCTCAGATCATAACTAGGGTTGGCGTAGGCGAGACTGTTTATACGATCCCTCATAGTGGAGAATGGTGGCCTGTCAGAACACAGGAGGACAGGCACGGATACATTCACAGAAGTAGAACTGCTACAGAGGAATAGAATAAAACTTAATGTCAAGTCCCTCGTGAGTAGGCTGTTTTAGCCATCTGACTGATGCATCCTATATCTGAGTTTTTATTTTGAATAGTTGTAGTATTACTCTTGCATCCTAGACATACGAAAGGTGGGTAGGCGGCGTTGTAGGCCCCATCCTTCTCTTCAAATATGCACCTATATGCCGCCGTAATTTCAGACTCTGTACAATTGCTAATAAAGTAAAGACCGTTCAACTATGAGCTTGAAAGATCGCATCTCTGAAGAAATCAAAACCGCGATGAAAGCTAAAGATAAGCTGCGGCTCGAAACCGTACGCG
The DNA here is from genome assembly GCA_039111275.1 of Cyanobacteria bacterium P01_D01_bin.1. Taxonomy (GTDB): domain Bacteria; phylum Cyanobacteriota; class Cyanobacteriia; order Phormidesmidales; family Phormidesmidaceae; genus Phormidesmis. The sequence goes on from JBCCOH010000132.1 coordinate 13,345, forward strand.
GTATCAAGAAAGTCATTTTAGAAAAAGAAAGCGAGATTCGCGCTAAGGGCAGAGAGGAACTGTCAGAGGAGGAAGAGCTAGCGGTCGTAATGCAACTTGCTAAACAGCGCCGCGACTCTATCAAACAGTTCACCGATGCAGGCCGCGAAGAGCTAGCCGATAAAGAAGCCAAAGAGCTAGAAATTCTAGAAGAGTATCTACCAGCTCAGCTATCCGATGCGGAGATTGAAGCGGCTGTTGACGAGGCGATCGCACAAACCGGAGCCACGGGCCCACGCGATATGGGCAAAGTCATGGGACCCGTGATGCAAAAGCTCAAAGGTCAAGCAGACGGCGGAAAGGTCCAGGCGATTGTGAAGTCAAAGCTAGCGGGCCAATAGCGCGGCTAAGAGGAAAAACCGTATGGTTCAGGGAAGAAATCTTGGTTTAGCGCTTTCTCCAGATCATAAGGACAATCTGTCGGGAATGTCTCTGGTGCTAGCCCCGTCTCGGCAGCCGCTAGCGTTTTAGCATTGACATAAGCTTTGGCTAGCACAGTCGGTAGATAGTTCCTAAGGCTAGGACTATCCGATAATATGTCATCAATTTCGATTCTGGAGTTTGATACAGATACTTTCCAGCTTTTGGACCGCTTGCTAGGCTGATACTGCCACTTCAGAAGATGTAGCAACAGCAATTTTAGGTAGCTACGAAGCGCCTTCTTGTCCCGCCTCGACAAATCTTCCATCTCCTCTATTAAATTAGGCAGGTCCAAATCTTCTATTCGCTGTGTCTTGAGCGCTGCGACTTGGTTTGCCACCCAAAGATTAAAATCAACTCCGTACAGAGATTTGGGCTTAAGCATGCGCGCTAGGTAATGAACTACGTATGAGCTGTTCTCTCTAATCCTAGCTGAATTAGCTTGTCTACTAGATTGGGAAACTGGATACCGGAGGCTTCCCACATCATGGGGTACATGCTGGTCGCGGTGAAGCCAGGCATGGTGTTGATTTCGTTGATGAGGATTTCGTCT
>JBCCOH010000133.1:0-14104 GCA_039111275.1 Cyanobacteria bacterium P01_D01_bin.1
ATGGCTTCCGGGCGATACTGATTGGTAGAGAGTGACGCGTTTCTCAATGAACGAGGACTATGAATCGGTAGACTTCTACCTTAAGCTCTCTTTTTCATAACGGGTTTACTGCTAACCGTATAGGGACGCTAAACACGTACGTTGCGATCGCAACCCAGTGCCGTCCATGCCTTTCACCTCCGCCTCTGCTACCTCACACGGACCTACTAGCCACTCAAACATCTGCGTCGCAAACCACGCATTCAGCACGCACACCAGCCGCGTGGGCGAAGACACAGTCCGAATTACCCACAGCACTGGAGCTGGAACCAAAGATTGCAGCACCCTAGCCACAGCAGCTTGCTGCTCTCTAGCATTACGGCCCTGCATAATCTGCTTAGAAAGATCAACAAACCCGTCGTAGGTTGTACTCTTAGTCTTGGAGTTGATAGCGTTAGCCATCTTCCGAGAGAACAGCCAGATGAACAGACGGTCCAACAGATTGTCTCTGTGTACTCCCTGTGTTGCTTCTTGCGATGCTTCAGCCGTATGCATAGATGTCTGTAGTTGTCGTGTATTTGCTAGTTGTCAGGAGTTTAAAGACTGAGTCGGTTGGGATTAAAGTTCATCAATTTACAGTTCATCAATATCGATACCCAACTCTTTCAATTTGGCCTGCAAGCGCTCATTTCGATCTCTGAGTTCGTCAGCTTCTTGCGACGCTTCTTCTGCAGCCTGCTTTGCCCTATTGGCTTCTCCCTCAGCCCTCTGCTTCGCCAGTCTCTCTTGTAGAATCTGCCGGTTGCTAGCTTCTTTTTCGGTTGGAATCCAGCCGCCTTCGTCATACCAACGCAGCCACTCACGAGTGAATCGCTTGTACTTTCCCTGCCAAGTTCCTATTCCAGCGCTGATTTCAGGGAACCAAATCGTCCGATCTGCGCCAATTGTTATTGGCTGATAGCGGCCACGCTCTAGTCGAAAAGCCTTTAGACTGTTGTCGTATCGGTTGTAGATCACGTAGTAGGGAATCTGAAGAATTCTCTCGTAAACGGTCCACTTGGTCGGCGGCCTGCCCTGCTTATCTTCTGTTCGACCAAAATCTTCGTTCTCTGTACCAGGAGAAATTAGCTCAACCACCACAAAAGGAATCAGCGCTTCTTGCCAGACGACATAGCTCAGCCGTAGTACATCGCTGTCGCAGCCTTCTGGCTGGCCAATTACTCCAAACCAATCGGGGCGCTTGTACCAGTTATGGTCTGAGTCGTAGTAGAGATTGAGATCGGCTGCCGAGAAAATATCCTCGCTGGTGTAGTTGCTTAGCTTGAAAGTTTCACTCAAAAGAGCGGGCTGATAGTCGTGAAATTCGTCTGGCAAGCCGGGCTCCTCTGGATCTTCGCTAGGCAAGTCGTACATGGTGGGCAGCGACTCTTTGTTTGGCCATATCTTTCTCGGGGAGCGGAGCGGTTGAGTGAAGGTCATCGCGGTGGCCTGTGGCTGGCTGTCTCTATTATGACTGTACGGTGAATAGACGGATTAGGTGCGGCGAATTAACCAGAAACCGACAGCGCCGATCGCCATTCCTCCGAAGAATAAAAGCAGAATAGGTCTTTGTTCAGGCTCAGGAGCCACCTCAGTCGCTATTTCTTCGGCTGCGGTCTCTTCGGCTGCGGTCTCTTCGGCTGCCGTTTCTTCGGTCGCCACCTCAGCATCTGCCGTCTCTGGAATCTCGGGCGGGGTATCAGCAGCAGGGGTAGAAGACGCAGAGACGCCGGCGGCGACAGTGACATCGAAGACTAGCTCGAAAGGGGAAAAGTCAGCAGATTGCTTTGGGCTGCCGGTCATAACTAGGGTGTAGAGGCCGACGTTTGGAAAGGTGAATTCTACGCCTGGAATGCCCTGAATGCCGTCACCTTCCACGGGGCTCAGCTCTGGCGAGACCAGCGGGGCTGAATTAGGTTGTTTTGGCTCTGTGTAAACATCAAGCCGACAGTCGCACTGATCTAAACCGATAATCTCTCCACCTCGGCTGCGTAGCGCTATCCAGGCTAAAACCTCTTCGCCAGCGCGGGGGGTATCGTTCGGCTCGATATGGAGCGTCCCACCGATATCTTCTGAGATTTCGACTTCGTGGGCAGTAGCAGGAAGGAGTGCTAGCCCCTGCGGAGACAGCGGCAACGAGCTAAGACAAGTCAGTGTGGCAGCTATGGCCAGCACCGCTTTGAACCGGACTGCTTTTGGGCGGAGCATAGTTTTTTCCTTGAGAGAAGAGGGACCAGATGAAGCGCGATCGCACCATACACACCATCAGCACAGAAAGCATCAGCCCAGCCACCATTGCCTGATTTCGCCAGGTTACCTTTAGCACCCCCCAGTAACCGGACCCCGCCAAGATCGTATGCCCTGCCGCTAGCCACAGGGCGGGCAGGCAGAGCAGGTGCAGCTTTCTCCAGCGATTGCCCAGCGCCTTTTGAGCCTTGTCAAAGCTAGTCAACGCCGCCGGAGCCATCAAAACAATGGCGGCAGCGCCCAGTGCCATCGCTGTCTGATGCTGCGGTAGCATGAACTGCACCGCCCGCCAGTTCCACTGCCAGGTATGGCTAATCATGTGCAGCACATGCAAAGCGCTAAGGGCAAACGCACCTACGCCCAGCACCCGCCGATAGCGCAGCAGTCCAGACCACAGCCGACTCACTGGCCTCGCGATAAGCGCCAAAACCAGGCAGATGATTGCTGCATGACCGCTGTAGTCGGTCATCGTGTCGCCCGTTCTGACCAGCAGCAACACGCCGATTAACACAGTAATCCAGCCGCCTAAACGAAAGAGCTGCGATCGCCGATCCTGACTCAGCCGCGACGCGGTTACACCCACACCCACCATTGCCGGTAGCGTCCCGAGGCCAAATGCTAGCATTACTGCCGCGCCGCCGAATGGGCTCTGTGTAGCCGCTGCTCGGAGCTGACCTGTGTACAAAAAACCGCAGGGAATCAGGCCCCACAGCAGTCCGAGGACAAGGGGTGCGATCGCCCGCTGCCATTTCGCAACTTGACTCATCGACTTACCAATCCGCTCATGTAGCCTTTCCACCCTCGCCGGATGCAAGAACGGCAGACCTGGCAAGAAACCAGGGCTTGCTTGAGTCAAGCCAAACCAGATCAGCAACAGCCCCGTACCCAAAGATACTAATCGCCTCAGCATAGATCCCACGCCCGCCATCTGCCCCCCAGCAAACAGCACCGAGCCCAAAGCGCCAATGCCCATTCCGACTAGCGCATAGCTCAGCAGCCGTCCCAAATTGAGCAGCAAGTGGAAAACTATTTGACTGCGCCAGCTACCGGATGAGCTATCGAGTGATTCATCAGTCGATAGCTCAGACTGAGACTCTACAGACAGCGCAAACGCTGTAGCTACCGGACCGCACATACCGACACAGTGACCAAAACTGCCCAAAAAGCCAATGGCCGCAGTCAACCACAGTTCTATAGGTCTTAGTTCTATAGGTCTCAGTTCTATAGGTGTCAGCTCTAAAAGCGTTAACATCGCGTAGGTAAAATTGTTGCAGGCTGTCTATCCTAATCAAACCTAATCAAACTGTTAATTAGAGTTCGGGTCGTATACCTCAACCGTCACGCTGTCCTGGATCTGGTTACCCTGAGTAGTAAGAGACTCGTAGCCGTTAGCATTAAGCGTAACGCGAATTTCGTTCGTGCCACCTGGTAGCGTGGGTAGATGTGTCCACGGGCCGTAGATGCGCTGCACTGACTTGTCGTTGATATACAGATGAGCATGTCCTTCTGTAGGACTACTTTCGCCGTTAACTTTCTCTGGGACAAAATCAAAGTTGGCCGTACCCACGTACAAATTCCAGCCGCGTACAGAATCTTCTTGTACCTGAATTGTGACCGCTGGCACGGGTGTCCCAGCCGGAACTTCGATAGCCCTGCTGTGAAAGATGTCGTGATTGGTGTTCACACCCGTGTGTACGTGCTCTTCAGTATGCGCTTCTGGGCTAGTAGCTATTGCTTCTGCGTCGGCCTGCGCAGCGGCTTGCGTGCTTGTCGGCTGGTGTGCTGAATGATCTTCAGTCATTGGCATAGAATGACTGCAGCCAACTGTTATTAGAGTCAAACTGGTGATCACAGTTTTCTTTAGAGCTGTCCGACAGCAGCGGTACGGGGGCATAGACATCATGGGGAAAGCGAAACTGAGTAACATACTACAGTGCAGATGAATAAATGAGTGGTCAAAAGATAGAACGTCGCGCAGCGAACAATTTACCCGGTTCGCTCCAAAGACACACATACACGAGACCCTGCGGAAGTGGGTATTGTGAGCAGTAGTAGCCTTAGATAGTGCTTTTGGAGTAACTGTCTTCTATAGAGGAGTTTTAACAAAAAGAGTCATGAACAAGAAAACATGGATAGGGGCAGGAGTACTTGGAGCGATCGCACTAGCTGTCGTCGGCGGTAAATTTTTGGTCTCTCAGGCCGCTGCCAAAGAATTGGACAAAGCCATTGCCGAGGTCTCAGACTACGTCGACGTCGACTATCGCAAAGTAGACGTGTCCCTGCTAGGTAGAGGTACGACAGTCAAAGATATGGTGATCACACCCGCTGCCTCTGGGAACGCAATCAGGGTCGATGAGATGACGCTGTACGGATACAAAGACGCTGGCGAGATTCCAACCTATCTGAGCATGGCTGTAGAGGGCATCGCTCTAGATGAAAAGACATTGGGAGAGAATGCCGAGATGTTCTCTGAGCTAGGATACGACGAAGAGCTTTCGGCTAACTTTGCTACCGAGTACGAATATGAAGCAGACGACCAGACGGTAGCGCTCAAACAGCTAAAGTTTGGTGCTGACCAGGTAGGTGATATGGAAATGACGTTAGAACTAGGCAATGTCGCACTCGATCAGGAGACTATAGCAAGCTTTCCTTTCTCGTTGATTGGAGCACAGTTTGAGGGCGCAAAGATCACCTACGAAGATGCTTCTTTTGTCGAGAGGCTATTTAAAACGACAGCAGCGGCAGAAGGCATCAGCGTAGAAGAAGTGAAAGCGGAGGCGATCGCCGGACTAGAAGACGAAATCGCCAACAGCGAGAATCCACTCTCACCCGAATTTATAGAAGAAATGAAAGACTTCATCAACGACCCTGACAGCTTTTCGATTACGTTCGCTCCAGAACAGCCCGTACCGCTAAGTGCGCTGATGACCATCGGCAGCCCAGAAGACTTAGTTGAGCTATTGAACGTCCGGTTCGAGTCATAGCTTCTACAATCAAGCTAGCTCTGCTTTTCACACTCCACTAGTAAATTTCTATTGTCTTCTTCAGGTTGTGAATGAAACGATCGCGGACATCCGGCGGTCCAACAATCTCGCAATCTGGTCCATACCGTCGGACCTCTCGGAAAAACCAAAACGTACTGTAAACTCGTCTGACCACCCGCCGCACTTGTTGCTCGAGCAGCCATTCACCAATAGAAATGACCCATTCCTCGGCTTGGCGGCGCTGACGTTCGAGTGTCGTTTTGACCGCGCTCACCATCGCTGTTCATAGGGAATCCTCTAGCGCTCTGTCTAATTCGCCTGAATACTGGTTGCTTTTATCCAAAGTATTTGCGCCTCGCGTTATCAGCACCAACTCTATCATCGCAAAACTCTTGCCAATATTCCAACTTTGGTAGTTTCTCAAAAGTTGGCTCGTCCCCTTGTAAAACAGTATCTACCTCCTAAATTATCCTTCGCTAGAGAATAGTCCTTGCCCTTGTACTAGACCCATCGGTTTCAAGAAGAAGTCTGGTTTCTGATAATTTTCTGAATGCGTCGACAAAATATGCTCAGCGTGGGTCGGATGTGTCGATAAAAAGATAGTAAATCCAGGCAGTACCCGTAGCCGGACTAAATCGCCATGCTCACGCCACAGTTCGCCTAAACATTCCAGCGGCTGCGACTGAAGCGGCGACATTTGAAAGAGAACGTAACCAGACGGATCTGGTGCAATGGTCACAAGATTGTCCTTACAAAGCACCTTCTACATTCTAAACTTTTACCCCTGAACTCTATCAGTTGCCCCTTTTCACTAATCCCCATCGCTAATCTTCCACTAATCTCGCAATTTTCACTAATCCCCATCGCTAATCTTCCACTAATCTCGCAATAGAGAAAAGCCTATTGTTCTGGCTGATTTTTCTAGAAATCTCACTAATGGCTATTGTTTAACCAAACATTAAACTTGTGGCTGTAATTATGAAATATTCTTTTGTGTAATTGTACTTAGGTCGGGCAACAAGAACTATGAGCAACGCTCCAGGAAGAGTCTTAAACACAGAAAGGGAAACAACCGAAGCGCCCAACAGCAACAAACTGTTGAGCTGGATCGGAGTTTTACTCCTGGTATATCTTTTAATTGCCGCTGTCGGCATGATCGGCACCGGGTTCAAGTCGGCGACTGGAGAGCGGGCAGAGGAGCTTTTCGCCTTTGCTACCAATCCATTCTTGGGTCTAATCGTTGGTACAGTCGCTACCGCACTAATTCAATCATCGAGTACTGTCACCTCGATTGTGGTGGGACTAGTGGCAGGCGGATTGCCGGTTGCGACCGCTATTCCAATGGTGATGGGTGCCAACATCGGCACCAGTATTACCAACACTCTGGTCAGTATGGGCCATGTGGGTGACAAGCGGGAATTCAAGCGAGCTTTCGCGGCTGCGACTATTCATGACTTCTTTAATTTGCTCAGCGTAGTTATCTTTTTACCCATCGAAATCATATTTCACCCGCTAGAAAATATGGCGCATTTTCTAGCGCAGAATCTGGTGGGTGGCGGCTCTATGAGCGTCAAGGATTTGAACTTCGTGAAAGCTGCAACAAAGCCACTTGTGCACGTATTTGAAGGTTTCACGCAGTTCCTTCCCGCTCCTTTTGACGGCATTGCTCTGATCATCCTGGGCATTTCTCTTATCTTCGTCACCATCAGCTTCGTGGGCAAGCTACTCAAGGTTCTAATGGTTGGTCGCGCCAAAGAGATTTTGCATACTGCTATCGGCAGAGGTCCGATTGCTGGGATCGGCGCAGGCACTTTGATGACTGTTCTGGTTCAATCTTCTTCAACGACCACGAGCCTAATGGTGCCTTTAGCAGGTTCGGGCGTGTTTAGCTTGGCGCAGATATATCCGTTCACACTAGGTGCCAATATCGGTACCTGTATTACCGCCCTACTGGCGGCTACCTCGGTTTCGGGCGCAGAAGCAGTACCCGCTCTAGAGATCGCAATGGTTCACTTACTCTATAATTCGCTCGGCGTTTTGGTGATTTACTGCATCCCTTTCTTGTGTCGTTTACCGATCCGTTGCGCAGAAACGCTAGCTGGTGTTGCCAGTGAGAAAAAGGCGGTTGCCTTCGCCTATATCATCGGTGTGTTTTTTGTAATTCCAGGCGTACTGTTAAGCGCTACCGCTCTTTTCTAAAAATGTACATTCAAGGAAGGCATCTCTTATGGACGAAAAGCTGGCATATATCGAGAAGTTAGAAACTCAAATCAATGAGGCTCAATCTGCGCTAAGCCGTCTGAAGGCAGAAAAGCAAGAAGCCCTACAGCAAAAGCAACATGAAGAAATTGAGCGACTAGAAGAACACTTAGACCATGCTCAGATCAAACTGTCAGCTGTTCGAGAGGCCGCTGAAGAAGCGTGGCTAGAAGTGAAAGAAGGGCTTGACGAGCTGCTGCATAATCTGGGTGAGAGCTTGAAAAAGCTGATTTAGACAGTGCCAATCTCTGAGTGGCGCCAATGCGTATAGCGCCGACGTAAACGAACAAAAAGAAAAGCTTCTTTATAGACATGAAAACAATCTCTTCAAAAGCCGTTGTGCTCCTTGGGTCGATAGTCTTGGCGGCTGGCTGCTCAAATCCTGATCCGGCATTAGATCAAGGCAGTATTCTAGGGGATGGTGAATACAGCACTGAACCGATCGGCGTTTCCAGATTCTCTAGGGGGAATTTTATCAAGGCCGATGGGTCTAGTACTGTTTTTCCGATCTCTTATGAGGCCGCTCAGCGCTACCAGAGAGAGAATTCTAATGCCCCTGCGATCGCAGTTTCCTTCTCAGGCACAGGCGATGGCTTTGACAAGTTCTGCGCTGGCGAGACCGACATCAACAACGCCTCTCGCCCAATCTCGACCGAAGAAATGGCAGAATGCAAAGCCAACGGCATTCAGTATCTAGAGCTGCCGATAGCGCTAGATGCGATTACAGTCGTGGTCAATCCCGAGAATGACTGGGCAGAAGACATCACTACAGAAGAGCTTAAAAAGATCTGGGAGCCATCAGCGCAGGGCAGTATCGATAACTGGAACCAAGTCAGATCGTCTTGGCCGGATCAGCCGCTGACGCTCTACGGTCCAGGCGAAGAATCAGGTACCTTTGACTACTTTACTGAGGTCATCATCGATGAGTCTGGTGGCAGCCGTACGGACTACACCCAAGACGAGGATGACAGTGCGCTGGTCGAGGCGATCGCCCAAGACCCAAACGCCCTAGGATATTTCGGTTTAGGCTACTACGCAGCTAACTGGAATCGCCTAAAATCTTTAGCCGTTGATAATGGACAGCAGTCAGCCCAGCCCTCGGCAGACGCTGTTAGAGCGCTAGAATATCAGCCGTTGAGCAGACCGCTGCTAATCTATGTTGATATTGGCAGTCTCGAAGCCAAACCAGAGCTTCAGAGCTTTGTTGAATACTACGTTGAAAGTGTTCAAAACTGGGTTCCCTTCGTAGGCTACGTTCCCCTAGAAGAAGAGACCTATGCGCTAGTCTCAGAACGTTTCCAACAGAGGGTAGTCGGTACAACTTATGGCGGCGAGCTAGAGTTCGATATACCAATCTCCGAGAGACTACAAAGAGAGTCCGTATACTAGCTTCAAGCGATGCTATGGCCTTCGGCATGGCTTCGCTAGTGCCTTCTCTTTCGCTTCTGGCGTTCCCGAAGAGTAGAGTATGTATCCGTGCTTCGCTATGAAAGTTCGTAACTAAGATGATAACTGCCCTTATGTAGCACTCGCTTGGCAGTTGGCTAACATTCGTATTAGTAGAGGCTTAGCACGTTATGCCCCTATGGTTCATCAAGCGAATCAGGAGCTACAGTATCGTTTTAGACCCTAAGGAAAACACCGCACTGTGTTTCTCAATTCGTTGCGGAATACTCGGATCGGCTTGGAGACAATTATGAACAATGAAACACTAAAAAAATAAGCTGAAGGAAGCTGAGGGTTTATCCTCCCTAGGACTGCTCAATTCTGGCCCATCTCTGACAGAATACAAGTCGGCTGAATCTATTCGAGGAGGAATTGCCTCCTTACAACAGGCGCTGTCAATAATACCAGCAAGAGGATGTTCGTAGCAGCTTTCCCGAAGAGAGCAGGGCGTGTCATCAATTAGAGGGACGAAATCCTGGCAAGACATTTTTATCGCGAAAGTGCTGTTGCTAAGAGAATAATGACGACTCGACGATACGCCTTATGTGATGACCAGTGGGAGCGAATTAGAGAGATGCTTCCAGGTAAGCCAGGAGATGTCGGGGTGACAGCTAAGGACAACCGTCTGTTCGTTGATGCGGTGCTCTATCGCTACCGAGCCGGGATTCCCTGGCGAGACCTGCCCGCACGCTTTGGAGACTTCAAAGTGGCTGATGCCACGATTGCGCGCCCATCAGCACGCGGCTGGGGCAAAAGGGGGGCGATGAAGCCATCGGTCGCTCCGTCGGTGGGCTGAGTACAAAGATTCATGCCACCTGCGATGCGCTGGGTAATCCGACCTGGTCGAAGGTGTTAGTTTTGGCCGGGGTGTTGATGATCGCATCTATCACCGTCTGCGCTCAAAGCTTCGCAGTCCGTCAGCCCCTCTATCGATGCTTGGGTACTGTCAGCAGCGCCGCGTCGGGAGCAGTGCTGGGCACATTTGTGGCGGGCCGAATGAGTGGAGAACAGATTACCTCGGCGGTTGTAGGGCTAGTAGGCGGCTGTTTTGTATTAGGGGCGATCGCGTTTTGGGCGTATGGCGGGCGCAAGGGTAAGCAGAAGCGGTTGGTGGGAGGTGCGATCGCGCTAATCAATGGCCTATGCGCCTATGCACTAGCTTTTGGATTGGGCAGCTGGTTTTTTGCAGCCCTAGTAGCCAAATCCTGGTTGCTTGCCAGCGGTCTGGGTGTGGCAACGCTACTGTCTCTATTTACAACCCGTCGATCTCTATCTGTCCTCTCAAGCAATAGCCGCTTCTACATAGGCAGACGTGCTTGATGGTTCTGGCACGGACTCACCTTCAAGCTGTAGACCTTCTATGTGGAAAGCGATGGCTTCTTCCATATTTTTAGCAGTCTCTGCTTGAGTAATTCCTGTCGTAACACAGCCAGGTAAATCGGGAGAATATGCTGAAAATCCGGTTTGAGTTTTCTCGATAACAACTAGGTACTTCATGGTTTTAGGTCTGCCTGTTTGAGAATGCTGTTGAGTGTTCCAGGGGCCAGCTCATCGCTGAGTTTCCCAGGTACAGTAACTAATCCTTTCTTTTCAGCATGTTTATATTGGCGATGGCTGCCACGAGTCCGCGCTAGGTACCATCCATCCGCTTCTATCAATTTTATCGCTTGCTTAACTTTCATGCGATCTGGGTCGTTATCAATATCTACGATACCAGGAGAGCGTAGGTTGGGATTATCCGCATAAAACGGTGGGTAGAGACTGATAGATAACTGACGTCTTGTATGTATCTACAAACTTACGTTTTGTGAAAGAGTTAATACTTTTCTACGCAGCGTGAATTCTTTTTGCTCTCTTGGTTAGCGATTAGGTGATACTACGGCTATGCAAATTGTCCACCCTGGTCTCGAAGATGCGGGAAACGGTTAAGAAGATCCTATTTCTGGCGGCGAATCCAGGGGCGACGAGTCAGCTTCGATTGGACGAGGAGGCCAAGGAGATTCGCTTAGGGCTAGAGCGGGCTAAGCGGCGTGAGAGTTTTGAGATTGTGACGCGCTGGGCGGTGGATGCGGATGAGCTGCGGCGATCGCTTCTAGACGTAGAACCACAGATTGTTCACTTTTCGGGGCATGGCGCGGGGACTGATGGGCTGGTGCTGCATGGGGCCGGAGCCGATGCGAAGCTGGCAAGTAGCGAGGCGTTGGCGAATCTGTTTGAGCTATTTTCCGAACAGATTGACTGTGTGCTTCTAAATGCCTGCTATTCGAAGGTGCAGGCAGAGGCGATCTATCGGCATGTGGACTGTGTGATTGGGATGAACCGGGCGGTGGGTGATCGCGCGGCTATCAAGTTCGCGGTTGGCTTCTACGATGCGCTGGGGGCGGGTAGGCCGTACGAGATTGCCTATAAGTTTGGCTGTAGTGCGATTGACTTTGAGGATATTGTGCAGAGTCTGACGCCAGTGCTGATGGCGCGATCGGTGCAGACAGCCTTGGGTCGAACAGATGCAGTTCGAGTAGGCGTAGCGCAAACAGTTGGGTCAGTTGCAAATGCAAGAGATATTGGGTTTGCGGAGCCGGATTTGGATGAGTTGGATTCGGGTGATGCTGATGCGCCTGAACCTGATGCGTCTGAACCTACTTCTGAAACTACTGGAGTAGCGACGGGCGTGATTTTGGAGAATCCGGAGGGGCAGGTGCCGTTGGGATCGCCGTTCTATGTGGAGCGATCGCCTATCGAAACTGACTGCTATGCGGAGGTGGAAAAGCCGGGGGCGCTGATTCGGATCAAGGCGGCGCGGCAGATGGGCAAGTCGTCGCTGATGTCGCGGATATTGGCGCAGGGAGAGAAGCTAGGCTATCGCAGCGTGCCGATCTATTTTCAGGAAGCGGACGGGGAGGTGTTCGAAGACCTGGAGAAGTTCTTGCGCTGGTTCTGTGCGATCGTGGCGGAGGAGCTGGAGCTAGAGATTTCGCTTGATAGCATATGGCAGGCGAGTGCGCTGGGAAATAAGCGCAAATGTACGAACTTCTTTCAAAAGCACGTGCTACCGCAAATCAAAGCGCCGCTGGTGCTGGGGCTCGATGAAGTGGATTTGGTGTTTCAGCATCTAAAGATTGCTCAGGACTTTTTTGCATTGCTGCGGACCTGGCATGAACGGGGTAAAAATCAGGCCGCTTGGCAGAATATGCGCCTGGTGATTGTGCATTCGCGGGAGGTGTATATTCCGCTAGATATGCACCAGTCGCCGTTTAATGTAGGGATGCCCGTGGAGCTGCCAGAGTTTACCGCAGCGCAGGTGCGAGATCTGGCGGTGCGTCATGGGCTGACGCTGGCGAACGCGGAGATTCAAGATCTGCTGATCACTATGGTGGGTGGGCATCCGTATCTGGTGCGGGTGGCGCTGCACGAGCTGGCGCGGGGGCGGGTGAGTTTGCCGCAGCTTTTGCAGATTGCGCCAACGGAGGAAGGGCCGTATGTGGATCATTTACGGCGGCATCTGGCCAATTTGCGCGGGGATGAGCGTCACGGGGATAAACGCTTGGTGCGGGCGGTGGAGCAGATCATCAATAGCGATGTGCCCGTGGTGATTGGCACAGATGAGGCGTTTTTGCTGGACAGTATGGGCCTAGTGCGGCGGCAGGGGAATGCGGCAGAGCCGTTGTGTGATTTGTATCGGCGGTATTTTAAAGAGCGATTGTAGGGAGCGATTGTGATGGCAGCCTATTCTTCTCCATACCAAATTGGCGGTAGTTTGCAGCTTGATGCGCCAACGTATGTGACGCGGCAAGCTGACCGGGAGCTGTATAACGGGCTGCGGGCAGGTGAGTTTTGCTATGTGCTGAACTGTCGGCAGATGGGGAAGTCGAGTCTGCGGGTGCAGGTGATGGCGCGGCTACAGGCGGCGGGAGTGGCCTGCGTAGCGGTGCAGATGACGGACATCATTGATGAGGAGATTACGCCGGAGCAGTTCTATGCGGGGGTGATTGATAGCATTACGCAGGATCTGGGGCTGGAGGCAACGGGTGAGTTTGATGCGATGGCGTGGTGGGATAGCAATCGCCATCTGTCGCTGGTGAATAGATTCAGTAAGTTTCTAGAGGCGGTGCTGTTGCGGCGGGTGGCTGGCAATCTGGTGATCTTTATCGATGAGATTGACCGGGTGCTGAGTATGCCGTTTAGGGTGAATGGCTTTTTTGCGGCGATTCGCGAGTGCTACAACAAGCGGGCAGATAATCCGATCTATCGGCGGCTGACCTTTGCGCTGCTGGGGGTGGCGACGCCATCGGATCTGATTGAGGATAAGCGCAGTACGCCGTTTAATGTGGGGCAGGCGATTGAGCTGACGGGCTTTGCACCAGCAGAAGCACAGCCGCTAGCAAGTGGGCTACCGGTACCACAGCCAAACGAGACGCTGGCGGCGATTTTGCGGTGGACGGGGGGGCAGCCGTTTTTGACGCAGAAGGTGTGTCGGCTGGTGGTGGATGCGGTGGGGAGAGATGGGGAGATAGGGAATGGGGGAATAGGGGATAGGGTTGGTAGTGCTGGGTGGGTGGATGGGCTGATTCGGCGGGAGGTGATTCAGAACTGGCAGTCGAAGGATGAGCCGGAGCATTTGCGGACGATTCGGGATCGGCTGCTGCGGGATGAGCAGCGATCGGCTAGGCGGTTGGGGCTGTATCAGCAGATTCTGGCGCAGGATGGACTGCCGACGAGTAGCGCTAATACTGAGCATATTGAGCTGCGGCTGTCGGGGGCGGTGGTAGAGCGGCAGGGGCAGCTACGGGTGTATAACCCAATCTATGCGGCGATTTTTGATGCGGACTGGGCGGCGCAGAAGCTGGCGAATTTGCGGCCCTATGCGGGGGCAATTGATGCCTGGTTGCGCTCTGAGAGGGAGGACGAGTCTCATCTATTGCAGGGGCAGGCGCTGGCTGAGGCGAAGCAGTGGTCGCAAGATAAGGTGCTGCCACCGGAGGACTATGCGTTCTTGGCGGCGAGTCAGGATCTGGTAACGGCGGAGACGGAGGAGGCGAGGCAGACGCTGGCGCGGGCGAATCTGACACTGGCGGAGGCGAACCAGGAAGCGACGGCGCGGATAGAGAGTGCGAATCGGCGGCTGCGAATTGGCTCGGGGATATTGTTGGGGA
>JBCCOH010000134.1:0-13930 GCA_039111275.1 Cyanobacteria bacterium P01_D01_bin.1
ATTCCGCCAGAAACGCCGCTTTTGGCTGGGATACCTACTCGATAAGCCCATTCTCCTGCCCGGTTGTACATACCACAGGTGTACATCACGCTCAGAATGTCTCGAACGTAGTCGGGATCAACAGCCTGCTGTCCGGTGATAGGTTGTTTGCCTTTGTTTGCTAAGGTTGCGGCCATCATCGCCAGGTCCTGACAGGTCACCATCACAGAGCACTGTTGAAAGTAGAGATCGAGGGCCGCATTGATATCGTGATCGATCATATCGAAGTGCAGCATTAAATGTGCCATTGCTCGATTTCGATGCCCGGTGGATCTCTCAGACATGAAAGTCGGCATATCGATAAAGACTTCGTGGCCCAGATAGTTCTCGAACATGCCGAGCAGATGGTTTAGTTTGCTGGTGGGATCAGCGCCTTTGATTAGGCTGGTGGTGGCGATCGCACCCGCATTAATCATCGGGTTAAAAGGTCTTTTAGAATCTTCATCCAGCCGAATCAGCGAATTGAAAGGATCGCCTGTAGGCTCTACCCCTACCTTTTCTAATACCGCTTCTCTTCCCTGACTTTCTAACGCCAGTCCAAAGGCAAACACTTTAGAAACAGATTGAGCGGTAAACTTTTGCTGCGTACTGCCAACGTCAAATATCTGGCCATCCGTAGTGACTACGCTCACTCCGAACCAGTTAGGATCCGCTTTGGTCAGCTCAGGGATGTAGCTGGCGATGATGCCATCGTCTAGGGTGCGATAGCGTTTGTGTAGCTCATTTAGAAAATTTTGAAGTAAACACATTAATCCAGCGAAGCGAACCAGTCCGCATACGGTGTATTTTTAACGAGGTAGCGGTTGTAGTCCGGCGCACCATCGGTCCACCAGACTGGGCCACGCTCTCCTAGGGCAATCTTTGCTTGGTCAACTTGCGCCCGAGCCGCTGACAGGGCTTCTATGTCCTCTTTTCGTTTTGCTTGCTTGACCTGATTCCTAGCCTGCATTAACTTTTGTACTTGGTGCTGTCGGGTCTGTTTGTCTAAGGCGGGGTTTGTGCAACGCCACAGTCTACCTTTCACTACAAAATAGCGCCCGTCCGGCGTTTTGGGATACTTCAAAGCAATAGTTCTTGTAATCTCATTCGGCGAAACTCTCATGTCGGAGATCGAGGTTAAGAAATCAAAAACAGATTAGAAGCCTAAAAACAGAGAGAAAGCGGCTGGTATCTGTGCTTATCCATCGTCTACTTCCTCTCTGTTTTTGACTTACCTTATTCTGTTTCCGGTGCGCGAACAACAGACTCAAATTCTATTTTTCGATGGGTCCCGTTGCAAAAAGGCTGTGCAGTCGAAGCACCACACCGACAGAGCGCTACCATTTCTTTGTCGATAGTGAAATCATTGCCTTCCGCGTCGGTAAGTGTGAAAGGACCCTTGACTAGAAAGGGGCCGCTGTCTTTGATTGTGATTTGGGTGCTATCAGCCATAGAAAATCCTCGTTAGAAAACAGTTGTGATAATACACAGTTATCACACCGCTGCCGCTTTGGTCTGTATCACCTGGTTACGATCACTCCCACACCAACTGCTGGATACGCCATCGGGCGAATTAGCAGTATTGAGGTGAGGGCGAATTAGCAGTATTGAGGTGAGGGCTAGTCTTGGCGGCTGATCTTGGCAGTTGGGTCTGGCGGCTGATACAGATCTCACTATCGATTAGATTAGCTGTTTCTCTTGATGGAAGCAGACGTCCGTGCAGTCACACTACTATGAAAAATGATGGAATAAGCCAAAAAATTACACCAAAATATGAATACTAAAAACTCTACGGTCGCTGATCTAACGGTCAACGTTGACCAGGCCGACACTGGTAGCATGGGTCAAAAGCTGCTAGTTAGCGGCAACGTGATCGCCATGAGACTGTGGGACGAGCAGCCTGGCGATGGCGAACAAAAACCAGCCGTTGCTCGTAACTACGAAGTGGTCGGCTACGTGCTCAGCGGTCGCGCCGAACTAACCCTGGACGGAAAAACAATTGCACTGGAGTCAGGAATGTCTTGGACAGTGCCAGAAGGTGTAAAACATTCATACAAGATAACAGAGCCCTTTCGTGCAGTTGAAGCGACTCACCCTCCTGCTAGGGATGACGCCTAAATTCAGTTAGAAGCAGATAACCAGAGGAAAGGAGACAAAATAAATATGACCATAGATACATTCTCGAAGGCAAAGCTACAGGCTCTGACGAATACGCAGGATAAACCCTGCGTTTCTATTTACCTGCCTACTCATGAGGCTGGAAGAGAGACTAGGCAAGATCCTATTAGACTGAAAAACCAACTGTCCGAAGCTGAGGAACAGCTAAATCAGTTGAGTGATAGTGTTGACGTAGGGACGCTGCTGCAACCCGCCGTAGACCTGTTAGAAGATCAAGCCTTCTGGCAGCATCAGCAGGCTGGTCTTGCGTTGTTTTTATCTCCAGGTTCGTTCTCCTGTTATCGATTGCCTCTAGAGTTTGAAGCCTTCACGTTTGTTGGCGATAGGTTCTATACGCGGCCGCTGGTGCCGCTGCTGAGCGAAGATGGGCAGTTTTACGCGCTAGCGGCTAGTCAGAACAAAGTAGTGCTGTATCAGGCTACCCGCCATCAGGTCCATTCTGTTCCGTTGGATGATACTCCTGATAGCCTGGAGGTAGCGCTACGCTTTGATGACCCTGAAGAATCCCTTCAAGGACATGGAACAGGCCGGAGCGGCGATCGCCAGATATTTCACGGTCAGGGCAGCGGCAAGGATAGCGAGAACACAGATATTTTGAGGTTCTTTCACCAAATATCAGACGGCGTGGAGAAAGTGCTGGCAGGGCAAACTGTGCCGCTGGTGTTTGTTGGATTAGACTTTTTGTTTCCAATTTACAAGCAGGCCAATAAGTACCTGCATCTGATGGAGGAAGCGGTAGATTTTCAGCCTGATCAGCTGAGTCCTGAAGAGGTTCGCGATCGTGCCCTCAAGATAATAGAGCCGAGCTTCTTGGAAAATCGCAGGCAGGCTGTAGAAAAATACGGCAGTCTCGCGGACAAGAATCAGGCCACGCAAGATATAGCGCAGATTCTAAGCGCTGCTGCCAATGGTCAAATCGAGACGCTGCTCTTAGATGAGCATGCGCAGGTATGGGGGACTTTTAATGTAGATAGTCGAAAAGCTACCTTTCACGATGAGCCACGTTCAGACAGTCAAGATTTAATTGACTGGGCGGTGACCCAAGCGCTACAGACTGATGCCGAGATTTACTTTACAAAGGCTGACGAGTTGCCTGGTGGTGTGATCGCCATAGCAACACTTCGCTATCCAATTATGCAAGAAGCTGTTGCAGTATAGCTGTTGCAGTATTGCTGATATCCGCTCCAATTCCACAGGCGCTACCTCTTTGGTAGTGCCTGTTTTAGCGTAGGTTGCCGGGTCCACCCCGTCGCTACGCGCCATCCCTCCACGAAGGTGCTAGTCACTCACAATCGAGTAGATTTTGAAAGGCCAAATATTCAACACATTGCTGAGCGAAAGCATCATTATGGAATTATTGTTGTTCCGCAGAAGAACGTCTACGAGTTAGCTCAAAGAATTAGTGTCTTAGCCAGCTTGCTGATAGTTCAAGAAATCGAAGACCAGCTTTTTTATGGTTGAGCACAGCGAACTTGTGGTGAATTTATCGCGATTAAATTACCTGTTCGCTCTCTTTATCAAAGAGGTGGAATCGGGTGAGGTCGAACTGGAGGTTGAGAGATTCACCGGGGGTGATTTTGGCTCTAGGATCAATGCGAGCGATGAATTCGGTACCGTCTTTTAGGGTGAAATAAACGATGACTTCGTAGCCCATGAGTTCGACGGCTTTGGCGGTAGCGGGGATGCTGACTGGATCGATGCCGGGGGGAACGTATTCGGGGTGGTAGATGCCTTCGGGGCGGATGCCGAAGACAACAGGACGGTTTTGGAATTCGGTGTAGCGCTGTAGTCGTTCGGCTGGAATCGGTACAACAATTCCGCCGTCTGTTCTAGCGACCAGTTCGCCTTTTTTGTTCAATAGCTTGGCGTCGAAGAAGTTCATCGACGGACTACCTAAGAATCCTGCGACGAAAACATTGTTGGGATGGTCGTAGACGTTCTGAGGCGTGTCGATCTGTTGCAAAATGCCGCTGTTCATGACGGCAATGCGAGAGCCCATGGTCATGGCTTCGGCCTGGTCGTGGGTGACGTAGACGAAGGTGGTGCCGACTTTTTTGTGGAGCTGGCTGAGTTCGGCGCGGGCCTGAACGCGGAGCTTGGCGTCTAGGTTAGAAAGGGGTTCGTCCATGAGGAAGACGGCGGGCGATCGCACAATCGCCCTTCCCAGTGCCACTCGCTGCCGCTGCCCACCCGAAAGCTGCTTTGGCTTACGATCTAGCAAATGCTCAATCCCCAACTGTCGCCCCGCTTCTTTCACTCTTTTTTTAATCTCAGACTTCGAGACGCCTTTTAGATCTAGGCTGAAGCCCATGTTATCGGCCACAGTCATGTGCGGATACAGTGCGTAGGACTGAAACACCATGGCGATATCTCGATCTTTTGGCGTGACGTTATTCACTCTTTGACCGCCAATGTAAATGCTGCCGCCGCTGATATCTTCTAAGCCAGCCAGCATCCTCAGCGATGTCGTTTTGCCACAGCCCGATGGACCAACCAGGACTAGGAACTCTTTGTCTGCTAGTTCGATATTGAGATCTTTGACAGCAGTGAATCCGTTTTCGTACTGCTTGGTTACGTTTTCAAAGGTGACACTGGCCATGGAAGAGAAGGAGGAATGAGGAACGAGGAAGGATGAAATCTAAGAAGGTGAAGCGGAGAAGGCGGAAGTTAGCCTTTGACCTAGCCTTTAACAGAACCTGCTAGGAGGCCGCGAACGAAGTAGCGCTGTAACGAGAAGAAAACGAGCATGGGGACGATCATGGAGATGAATGCGCCTGCGGTGAGAAGGAACCAGTCTTGGCCGCGATCGCCCACAATGTTCCTCAGCACTAGCGTCACCGGAGCAACGTCTTGGTTGCCGCCCAAATACACCAGCGCCACCAGCAGATCGTTCCAAACCCAGAGAAATTGGAAGACAGCGAAAGAGGCGATCGCAGGCATACTCAGCGGCACAATGACCCGCGTGAACACATTCAAATAGCTCGCGCCATCTACGGCGGCAGCTTCGATCAAATCGCGCGGCAGTGAGCCGATATAGTTGCGCAACAGATACACACCCAAAGGCAGACCGTACGCGCTATGAGCTAGCCACACTGCCAAGTAAGTGCCTGAGATACCGATCGCGTTGTAGGCTCGCAAAATTGGAATTAGTGTCATCTGTAGCGGCACGACTAACAGGCCCACAGTGACGATAAATAGAGCTTGACGACCGGGGAACTCCATCCAGGCGAGAGCGTAGGCGGCAAAGGTGGCGATCGCAATCGGAATCACTGTGGCAGGGACTGAAATCACTAGACTATTCAAAAATGCCTGACCCATGCCCTGATCGAATAGCACCTGGCTGTAGTTACTGAGCGTGAACTGCGTAAATTCAAACGGATTGACAAAGACGGTCCACCAGCCGCTGTTGACTAGATCGTCAGCCGGACGGAAGGAGCTGATGAGTAGGCCCAGGGTCGGCAGCGTCCATAGAATCGCAATGGCGATGACGGCGATGTGGACGGGCGCTTTGGCGACGGTGCGCTCGAAGGCTGACTTTTCTTTGCGGCTGTTTTGGTAGCGCGGTCCTGATCCGTTTGGTCCTGATCCGTTCGGCTTAAATACCTTTGGCTTCGGCCCTGGCAGATCGGGTTTTGACGACTGAGGGGGAATTGATTTGGCGTCGGTCATCGGTTCGCCTCCTGTTGGCTAAAGCGGCGAATGTTGGCCACCATGACGGGAATGACGGCGACGAGCAGGATGACTGCGATCGCGCTGCCTCGGCCAAAATTACGAAAGTTAAACATTTCTCTCACCATTCGACTGGCAATCACGTCTGTCTGCAAGTTGCCACCCGTCATCACAAAGACAATATCAAACACCTTGAGCACTAGCACGATCACCGTCGTTGACACCACGGTTACGGTTGGCATAATCATCGGGACGATAATGCGCCGAAAGATTTGGACTTCGCCTGCGCCATCAACTCTGGCCGCTTCGATCACGTCTTTGGGAACGCCCTTCACCGCTGAGGAAAGCAGCACCATGCAAAAGCCCGTTTGCAGCCAGATCATGATCACGATTAGCGCGAAGTTGTTAATTCCTCTATTCACTAGCCAGCCGACTGGCTCGAACCCAAATGAGGTCACAATCGCATTCAGTAATCCAATCTGTTCGCTACCGACTGGCCTGTAGGCGTAGATAAACCGCCAGATGACGCTGGCGCCTACAAACGAAATCGCCATTGGCAAGAAGATGAGAGACTTCGCTAGCGGTTCGTATTTTACCCGATCGACTAGGACCGCAATGATCAAACCCAGGCCAACGCTGACGCCTGTGACTAGCACTAGCCAAAGCAGGTTGTTCCGAAAGGCAATCAGCATATCGGGCGCGGTGAAGGCAAAAACATAATTTTGCAAGCCCACAAATTCTGTTGAATCTTTGTTGAAAAAACTGAGGTAGATAGTGCGAATCGTGGGTAGTACGAGGTACGCACCTAGCAGCAAAATCGAAGGACCGACGTAGATCCAGGGTAGAACCTTTCGCCGGGTTTCTTGGGGAAATAGTTTCTCTACTAGAATATTCAGGCCATAGAAGATGGCGATTACGCCGCCTGAGCCGATTGCGATCGCCAGCAGCGCCTGTAGTATCAGTGACACATTGTTATTCATAATTGATCAACTCCCGACATGGGCTGACCTGGCTATCTAGCTGCCTGTATCTATTCAGCATTCTGCGAAACCTCCTGCTCATCACTCTCGGCGACCTCTTCAGGCCAGTAGAACTCTATTTTGTCGGTAATTTCTTCTGCCGAAGAGCCTGCGACAAAGTCCATCATGCCAGACCAGAAGGTTCCAGTTCCAACTGCGCCGGGCATCGCGTCAGATGCGTCGAATCGGACAATTTCGGCGCTGGTCAATAGCTCGGCTTGCTTGCGGCTGATTACGTCAGGATAAACGTTCGGATCGACTTGCTTATTCGCAGAGAGGAATCCGCCTGCTTCTGCCCAGATTTCGTGCGGGCGCGGTGTGGCCATGTAGGCCATTAGCTGGCGAGCGGCGGGGGTGTCGTTCAGCATGGAGAAGATGTCTCCGGCTACTAGCAGGGCGTTGTCGTACTGCGGGTCGATATTAGGGGTGGGAAAGAAGTCAACGTCTTCACCGAGGACGATGTCCTCGGGGAAAAAGCCGGTGATGAAGTTGGCCTGTCTGTGCATGTAGCAGTTGGGAGGGTCGGCGAAGAGTCCAGAGGGTGAATCGCCCCAGGGAATGCTGAGCGCGGCGACTTTGCCGCCCCAGACGTAGTCGGGCGATCGCACAATTTCACCAAAGTAACCAAATGCTTTCTGCACTTCTGGCGAGTTGAAGGGGACTTCGTGGCTGACCCACTGATCGTAGTATTCTGGGCCTGCGGTGCGCAGCACTATTTCTTCTACCCAGTCGGTACCGGGCCAGCCGGAGGCGTTGCCGCTTTCCATGCCTAGGCACCAGGGGTTGCCGCCGTCGGCGACGATTTTGTCGCTTAGGGCAATCATTTCTTCCCAGGTTTCTGGGGTTTCGTAGCCGTTTTGTTCAAATTGTTCGGGGACGTACCATACTAGGCTTTTGACGGCGGAGCGGTACCAGACGCCGTAGATTTGGTCGTTGACGGTGGAGATGTCGATCCAGCTTTGGGGATAGTATTCGGTGAGTTCTTCGCGGCTGATGACTTCGGTGACGGGGGTGAGGGCGCCTTCTTCGGCGAGCGATCGCATCAGTCCGGGCTGCGGGAACATGGCGATGTCTGGGGAGTCGCCGGAGTCTACTCTAACGGGGAGTAGGGTGGTGAAGGCGTCGGTGCCTTCGTAGATGACGTCGATGCCTGTTTCTTCTTCGAAGGGGGCTAGGGCGGCTTCTAGTTTTGCCTGCTGGTCGCCGACGACGACGCCTAAGATGGTGACTGTTTCAGCGCCTGTAGAGGTAGTGGCCTCTGTGCTATCGGTGTCAGAATTATCGGATGGAGCGCAGCTAGTAAGGGGTAGAAGTATGCACAATCCCAGTGTTAGCGTCTGGAAGGGCTTGGCGGTCAAAAAGGACAGCCGTGAGAGGGAAAACATGGTCTTGAACTATGCCGTTTTGTTCAGTAATACTGTAAAACTGGCGAGTATTAGAGGCTGCATAACTCCGGTTATTAATCGAGTTATGAATCAGATTATTCAGCTTGTCGGTACATCGCCAAATGGAATACTCGTCTTTTATGACAGTATTGAGACTGTAGTTCTTTCCCCAAAAGTCTGTGCATAACTTTAGAGAGAACTATGAGAAAACGATACAAAACTTTTCTTTGTCTCTTGTATTCGTATTTCAGAAGAACGCTTTGAATCTTGTTCTCTTTCGTGTATGAAGGCAAGAGGTAAGAGGCAAAGCGGCAAGAATAGGGGATTTCCTCCCCTAGACCCCTCCTCTGCTTGGAATCTTAATATCCTGCTTGGGGGCCCAGGCTCCCCCAAACCCCCCGAAAGGGTTTCTCGGCGGAGTTTTAAAGAGATCGTTTCAACTGAGAGATCCTTTGTTTTTGTACGCTTTTCACTTTTTGATTGTCTCCTGATAGTTTTATCTACTTAGAAGAGAAGCGTTGGTGTAATTTTCTCTACTGAGGCCAGCTGGTGTCGATTGATTTTGTGACTTCTTCTGCGGATTCTCCTACGGCGAAATCAATGATGCCGGACCAGAAGGTGCCTGTGCCGACTGCGCCTGGCATCATGTCTGACCCATCGAAGCGGATGGTGTCTGCATCGGCTAGAATCTGCGCGATCTTTTGACTGATGATGTCTGGATAGGCATCGACGGAGACTTGTTTGTGCGGTGAGATAAAGCCGCCTAATCCTGCCCAGATCTCATGGGGCTGTGGAGTCGCTAGGTATTGCATTAGCGCCCTTGCTTCTGGTGTGTCGTTGAACATGCCAAATGCGTCGCCCGCTACCAAGATCGGTGTGCCAAACCGGGAGTCTATCTCTGGTAGTGGAAATACGTCGTAGTCTACTCTGGGTTCTTTGCCTTCGGGGAAGAAGGTGGCGATAAAGTTGGCCTGTCTATGTAGGTAGCAGTTGGGCGGTTCGTTAAAAATTCCTTGAGGAGAGTCGCCAAATGGCGTGGAGACTGCACCGACTGCGCCACCATTCACATATTCGGGGTTGAGCAGTATCTCGCCAAATTCGTCAAAGGCATTGACAACTTCAGAAGAGTCAAAAGGTAAATCGTTTGTGATCCACTGGTTGTAGGCTTCGGGGCCTGCGGTGCGCAGCATGATGTCTTCTACCCAGTCGGTGCCCGGCCAGCCGGTTGCGTTGCCGCTTTCTAGGCCGATGCACCAGGGGGTGGCACCATCGGCGGCAATTTCGTCACTCAGGGCGATCATTTCTGCCCAGGTGGTGGGAATTTCGTATCCTTGTGCTTCGAAGGCGGTTGGACGATACCAGACGAGGCTTTTGACTGATGCTCTATACCAGATTCCGTAGGCTTCGTCGTCAACGCTGCCTAGCTCTATCCAGGTGTCGGGGTAAGCGGCTCTGAGGGTGCTGGTGTCGATGAAGTCGCTTAGTGCGACTAACTGTCCGGCTCTGGCAAAGTCAGAGAGCAGACCGGGCTGGGGGAACATGGCTAGATCGGGCGCATCTCCGGATTCGACTCGCACGGGCAGTAGCGTGGCGAAGGCGTCGGTGCCCTCGTAGATCACGTCGATGCCTGTCTCTTCTTCGAAGGGGGCAAGGGCCTGCTCTAGCTTTTCTTGCTGCTCGCCAACGATTACGCCCAGAACGGTAACGGTGTTTTCGGCTGATTCAGTGGGTGCGCCGTTGCAGCTACTGAGTAGGAATAGCGAGCCTAATAGGGTTCCGATCGCACCATAGGAAAGACCACGGGGAAACTGGCGATTGGATGAACTGGCGAGTTTTGGAGAGGGCTTCATAATTAAAGGCAGTGTTCAGAACCGTCAGGGCTAGGACTAGATATACCGCTTATTCTGTATGAACTCAAACCTCGGCACAACTTCGAAGGTGATAATCAGCGATAATGGATAGGGTTGATTGTCCTGACAGCTTTGTGGCTGTATTTGTTGATTTGATGTAGCAATGTCTCAGCTAGAGCTTTTTTCTGATGAGCTGTCGTCTGATTTCTTGCCGGATGACTTGCCGCCGTATGATGACTTGCCGCCGTATGAGGTGCGTGAGAGCGCTCGAGCGAAGCATGTCTCGATCAAGATCTCGGTGGAAGGCGAGGTGGAGGTAGTAGTGCCGCCTCGGTTCGAGCGGGCTAAGCTGCCGGAGATTTTGGAGCGGCGGCGCAGTTGGATTTTGAAGACGCGATCGCGCCTCTTAAAAGACCGCACTAAAACCGTCGACAATTGGCAAACCGAAAAGCCTGAGAGAATCGTCCTTCGCTGGCGATCGCCCGACCTAGACGAGGGCACCGGCAAGGGTAGCCGCAAATATAAACAGCATTACAAGGGCTTTGGCTACAAGGGTGAGTTGGAAACCTGGACCGTTCGCTATGTGCGATCGTCCGGCAGCCGCACCACCTGCATTCCAGAATCTAACAACCGCCTTCTCGTCAAAGGCAACATTGACCAGACAGCCGCTTGCCAAGGCGTTCTGCGCAAATGGCTGGCCCACCGCGCCCAAAGAGACATTGCTCCTTGGCTGAGGCAGCTAGGGTTCGACCTGGATCTGCCCTGCCATCGTATCTCCGTCCGTGGCCAAAAGACTCGCTGGGCCAGTTGCTCTAGCCAAAAGAACATTAGCCTCAACTACAAGCTATTATTCCTACCCCAGCCGCTGGTCCACTACGTCCTCGTTCACGAGCTGTGCCATACCGTTCATATGAACCACTCAAAGGCATTCTGGGCCCTTGTCGAACAAAAGCAGTCTGACTACAAGTGGCGAGACCAGGCGTTGAAGAAGGCTTGGCGCTACGTTCCTCGCTGGGTAGAAGCCAAATGAATCAGCGGCTGAATCAACCTGACTCAGCAAGTATCGAAGTCCCTCACAATGGCTATCACTGGCGCGGGCGGTTCGGTGGACAGCCTGAACGCTTCTTCGAGGGCTGGTATCTGCGGGTAACCTTAAGCGAGGCGTCGCAAACCTTTGCCTTCATGTACTCCATCGACGATCCAGCTGGTAACAGCCCCTACAGCGGCGGCGTCGCCCAAATTCTTGGACCAAACGAATCCTACTACTGCCGCACCTTCCCAGATGTCCATCGGTTCAAAGCTAGTCCTTCCTATCTAGCCGTCAGTCATCACCGAGCCAAAAGCTCAGCGAACAATCAAACAGAAGGCTACCAATTCACAGCGAACGCTCACAGCGGCAAACTGCTGACGCCATCTGGCACGGTGCAGGCTGAATGGAACTACACAATTAAGCCTATCTTCACTTGGGGAAATCCCCACCAGCCAAAGGCAACTGCTGGCTGGCTATCCTACCTACCCGTCTTTGAACCGGGATGGCAAGTGCTAATGGCGCACGGCTTAGCCTCTGGCTGGATCGACTGGAAAGGGAAACGCTACGAATTTGATCACTCACCCGCCTACGCAGAAAAAAACTGGGGTGGCGCTTTCCCCGCTAAATGGTTCTGGCTACAGTGCAACGCCTTTGCCGACGTCCCCGGACTTACCATCACCGCAGCAGGGGGCATCCGCGACGTCCTTTCTTGGAAAGAGAACGTCGGACTGATCGCCATCCACTACCAGGGTAAATTCTACGAATTCCTTTCCATCAAAACAGCCTTCACCTGGACCATAGATCCGTGGGGCTATTGGCACCTAAGCGCCCACGACTACCGCTACCGAGTTGAGATTACAGGCCGCGCCCATGACGAGGGAGCCTATGTTCGAGTCCCTACTCGCGAAGGGATGCAGTGGCTATGCAGAGACACCACCCACGGAGAGCTACGAGTACAGCTATGGTCAGCCGATGGCCAAGCAATCGTCGATACAGTTAGCCACCTGGCAGGATTAGAGGTAGGCGGTAGCCCTTGGGACACTACCTGGGCAGTTACAAGCTAATTCAAAAATTAGCAAGTCTTGCTATAGTACTTTGAGTAATTATCAGCTAAAGAGAACACGTTTCCTGTGTCTAAACCTCGCCTGATAAAAAACTAGGGGCTGTGGCTCAGATGGATAGAGCAAGCGCCTCCTAAGCGCTAGGTCGTGCGTTCGAATCGCACCAGTCCCGTTGTTACCTCTTGCGGTAATTACCTCCTGCGGTAATTAGTTGTTAAGTGGGAGTAAGTCCGATGGCTCGGGTGGTTGCTGTCACTAAATCTGCGACGAGTTTGGCAGAAGTTGAGGCTCGCTCTAGGCTTAGTCGCACAAGCTGGCGGGGATCTGCTAAAAGGTGCCGTTATTCTGCTGATTGCCTCGCCATTATTGCCTCGCCATTGCTAAAGCTAGCAGGACTATACGATCCTCCCTGCAAACTTCAGGCAGAGGCTAGCGTTAAGATAACCTAGCGTTGAGATAACTATGTACACCGCCAGTAGCGAAGTTAGCCACGCATTTCGGGTTCTTAAGATTATCAGTCAAACGTTGGCTTTGGCGTTGTTATGTCCTAGGCGACTTCTGTGAGCTGGCGTTCTGCAATTTGAGAACGAGATTGAAGGAGACAAACGTTGTTAAAGTTACCTTCAAATATCTTTTGAGACGCTTCTTGCGGCTGTGGGGATGAGAGCTCGTCGATTAGGCTGGTTTCTATGGCGTACCAGCTGTCTTTTGAGAGATGATGTGAAAGCAGAGAGAGAATGTCTTCTTCGCTCTTGTAGAAGGCTCTAGCAATCAGAGAAACAACAGTAGATCTTAGCGTACCGTGCGTGTCTTCCTCTATGACTTGCGCTATACCAACAGCTAGGCTGTGGGCAGACATGTTCTCTAATGCTGTGATCGCAAGATGCTGAACTTCTGTTGGAAATCGAGGTGCCAAAGACACTTGGTCGCGCTGCAAATCGAAGAAATAGACGATTTTGACTAAGGAGAGGATCGCAATTTTACCGAACTTGGGAAATAGCTCTGCTAGCTGTTGACGAACGGTTGATGACTCTGTTGTAACAAACAGATGACAGGTAAACCCAAAGAACTGTTCAAAACTCCAAGACTGTATCTGTTCGAGCGTATCTTCTGCGGTATCTGTAGCGCTAGCTAGCTGACAGATTAAGAGAATGTCTTTGCTCTGAAGGGTGTGCTGAGTGTGAAGCGTGTTGCTGTTGGCGGTGGATAGAGCTGTCATATTGAGAGATACCAGCAGTTGGCTGGATACGAGTGGGGGCGCTAGAGCGCTTTGTAGCTTAGAGAAATAGATTCGATAGCTGAACTAAAGCAGCGTTGCAATTTGTGATCTATTTCTACTAGGTTCAAAAGCGTATTGCAAGATACAGAATGAAAAATTTCGATATAAAAATGGCGCTTTCCTGACATTCGTATTTTTTGATGCATGGATAGGACTGAGGCAATGGGCGCGAAAAGCTTGCATGGAAAGCCTTCCACGCTCTATCGCATGATTGCTCGAGGTGATGACAAAGTTTTCTGTCTTGTTATGAATCTCGGATATTGTTATCGCTGGCTAGATAGCGACGATAGCAACAGTATCACTATAGCGATTCTCAGTTGAGTGAGGTACAGTAGCAACAATGAGCAAACCAGTGCTCGATATCAGTCAACGAGACCGCGTCGAAAGCTTGTGTGATGGCCTCATCCAACGTTTTGTAGGTCCGTGCTGCGGTTGAGCGAA
>JBCCOH010000135.1:0-13608 GCA_039111275.1 Cyanobacteria bacterium P01_D01_bin.1
CCTTTGGCAGAGACCTGCTGGTCGATTAGCTGAGTGCAGTCGGCTGCGATCGCCGATCGAGTCGCCTTGTCTTGAGTTTTATTTGTCAGTTCCATACCGTCACATCTATCCCGTCACACCGCGTATAGTTAATCACGTATCAGTCAACCATGCAGTCAATCCTAAAGACATCCTTAGCGGGCTTGGCACTAGAAAGCACCTCCCAATTAATCTCTTCTAAAAAGACATCTGGCTCTGTTGTTTCAACAATATCGACGCCCCATTCTCCTGTTTGTAACGCTGGTGCTGGCGACATGCTAGGCGTATTCTTCACACCGCCTAGGGCCATAATAGTGAAGCTCTTTTTGTCGCTGCTGTCGGTGCGATAGGCCGCTAGTGTATCGGCGCATATCTGGCCGACTTCGGTCGGCGAATAGGCATCAGCGCTGTAGCTGACTTCTACCACCCAATGAGGGTTGTCGATGAGGGCGCAGCCTACGTCCGCTTTTTTGCTGAGTCCTTTGACAAACACGTCGGCAAACTGCTCTCGGTTCAGGGGATGCACTTCGCTCTCTATCAGAGTGAAATTGTGGGAGAGCAGCATTCTACTTTTGGCGGAGTCTGTCATATTTAAGGCTCAATCGACTGTAGAAGTTTATCCGCTTTTGACTGCCTTTACCATCTACCTTCGCTGCACAGCATATCAGAACATATTTTGATTCAACTCTTTCGACCTAGTTTTCCGTTTGAGCCTGCTAAGTTTCCTTTTTTCTACGGTTGGGTGATTGTCGTTGCTAGTGTGCTGGGCGTGCTGACTAGCATTCCAGGCCAAACAATTGGCGTTAGTGTCTTTACCGACCATCTGATCGAGGCCACTGGGCTATCGCGGCTACAGCTAGCCAATGCCTATCTGTTTGGGACGGTGACGAGTGGCTGTCTGCTACCGTTTGGTGGCAAGCTATTGGACCGATTGGGGGCAAGGCGAGTCGCGGTAATGGCGGCTATCGGGCTCGGGCTAACGCTAGCGTATCTGACTGTGTGCGATCGCCTTTCCGTTTTCCTTAGCGCTTTCCTCCCGTTCACGGCTACAACCGTTGCTACTGTGCTGCTAGTGATGGGCTTCGTCAGCCTGCGATTTTGCGGTCAGGGCATGCTGACGATGACGAGTCGGACGATGCTGGGCAAGTGGTTTGACAGGCGGCGCGGACAGGTATCGGGGATTGAGGGAATTTTTGTGGCGTTCGGGTTTGCGATCGCGCCCTACTTCTTCAGTCAATCAATTGCGCTACTCGGCTGGCGAGGCACTTGGCTGAGCCTGGCAGCGGTGGTGGGAATAGGCATGAGCAGTATTGGCTGGCTGCTGTTTCGCGACAATCCTGAAGTGTGCGGCCTGCGGATGGATGGCGATCGGGCGGTTGCTGAGCCTTTAGAAGATTCAAAGGAGCCTTTAGTAGAGCAGTTGGTAAAACAGCCATTGGCAACAGCCGCACAGTCAGACTCTGCCGTTCTCTGGGGGCTGACTCGGCGGCAGGCGCTAGGAACGTTGGCTTTCTGGGCGGTGACACTGGCCTTTATGTCACAGGCGCTGTCGATTACGGGTATCACTTTCAACATTGTCAGCATCGGCGCAGAGATGGGCATTGCTGAGGCAAGGATGGTGCAGATTTTTGTGCCGATTGCGGTGGTTTCGACGGCGGTGGGCTATGGGGTGGGGTTGGCGTGCGATCGCGTTCGGATTCAGTATTTGTTTATCTTTATGATGGTTTCTCAGGCGGTGGGGATTGCTGCGATCGCGAATCTAGATACATCCTGGGTGATTGTGCCTGCTGTGGTGGGGTTAGGGATCAGCGGCGGCTGCTTTGGCACGCTATCGACGGTGGTGCTACCCAGGTTTTTTGGTCGGGCACATTTGGGTGCGATTTCCGGTGTGCAGATGATGGCAGTCGTCATCGCTAGCGCGATCGGACCTTCTCTACTGGCCAATTCCAAATCAGTTACTGGCTCCTACGCTAGCGGGCTCTATGCCTGCTGTTTATTCGCGCCCGTTGTTGTAGTTTTGATGACGGTTGTCAAAACACCCATTGCCAAAAGCAGCCTAGATTCATAAGCGACTAACAGAACATGTAAAGACTCACGCCCGTAGTGAAATAAAACTTTGACTGTTGTATGACTGTCAATTGTTAAATCTTGTGACCATGTATAAGCTCAATTGATGAGTGGATATAGCAAATCCTCATTCTAAGGTAGGAGTAATCTATGTGAATACAAACCTTCTCCTACGTCGTAGGTGATAGCTTCAGCGTTTGGTTCCATTTCTCTCCATAAATCTACATAGAATTCTCATATCTTTTCTCTAGAATGGCAGATACCTCCCCACCACGCAGGAAACAGCTCTCCCATGGCTAGCCGCTCTTCTCAGTCCAATGCTTCGTCTACTGTAGCGCCCACAAAACCCGCTAAGACATTCGTTAAAAATCCAGTAGCAGCAAGAAAAGTAGCACTGAGGCCAGTGCAGCGACAATACGCCGATATTCTCTCTTTCATGGCAAAGAACCAGCTGCATGCGCCAGTTCTGGGTGTGGCTTGGGATAGCAGTAGCGGCAGCAATATTCTCTGGGGTGGAGAGTTCCTACAGCCGACTCAAAGCAGCACTCAATACGGCTTTGACCAGGTTGCTCGTTTCCTTCCCTATGCTTTGCCGATTGCCGATCAGACAGCTGCAGACCATTTTACTGAAGACTATCCTATCAAAGAGGGCTGTGCTCTAGAACCTCGGCGTTCGGCATTGGGTCTGCTCTATAGCTGCTATGGAGAATCTGTCTTTGAGATGGCAGATCTAGCGCCAATGCGATTTTTTACGCATTCTCAGCTAGCAGTTCTACGAGAAACGCTTTCTCAGAAAAGATATGTGTTGACGACTTCTAGCGTGGGTCGAATGTTTGATGGCATTGCCTCTTTGTTGAACCTGCACCACTACATTGGCTTAAAGGGGCAGGCAGCGCGGACGCTAGAATTTGCGGCAACTCAGTCTTCTACTAGAAGTTCCTATCCTTTTTCAGTGACCGAGGGTCAGCCTGTGCTAATCGACTGGCGAGAGATAGTGAAAGCGATTGTAGAAGACTGTCACGAAGCTGTGATGACACCTATAATTGCAGCGAAGTTTCACAATACGCTAGTAGAAATCGTTGTAGAAATCGCTCACCGAACTAACAATTCTCAAATCGTTCTAGCGGGTAGCTGCTTTCAGAACAAAGTGCTAATTGAGCGGGCTATTCGCCGCCTGAGTGCAGAAGGCTTCACACCCTACTGGATAGAACGAACTACCGGATAGAACGAAAAGGGACCGTATAGAGACATGCCATCCTGTGCCTACGATCGTTGTTTATACAGAAGCTTTTTGCCGCTGGCGGATGTCTTCTAATTTGGCGTCGGGGATAGCGGCGATTAGCTGCTGGGTGTAGGGCTTTTGAGGAGAGTTGTAGATGGTATCGGATGGGCCGATTTCTTCGATGCGGCCTTTGTTCATCACCATGATGCGATCGCTCACAAATTTCACTACGCTCAGATCATGAGAAATAAAGATATAGGTGAGATTAAACTCCTGCTGCAAATCTTTTAGCAGGTTTAGCACCTGGGCCTGCACAGAGACATCTAGCGCCGAAACAGATTCATCGCAGATGATGAACTTAGGTTCGCAAGCTAGCGTTCTGGCAATGCAGACCCTTTGCCGCTGTCCACCTGAGAACTCGAAAGGCATGCGGTTGAGTGCGCTAGCGTCGAGTCCGACTCGCTCTAATAGATCGGCAGCGCGCGATCGCCGTTGCCCCTCATCACCGCCTAGCCCATGAATCCGCATCGGTTCTATGATTGCCGATCCAATGGTTTGCCGCGCATCTAGCGAGCCGTAGGGATTTTGGAACACGATTTGCATTTCGCGTCGCAGGCGGCGCATATCTTCACTACCCAGATCTAAAACAGACTTTCCATCGAAGCTCACCGAACCAGAAGTTGGCTCAATCAGCCGCAGCAAACAGCGACTGAGAGTAGATTTACCACAGCCTGATTCACCTACTAGGCCCAAGGTCTCGCCGGGATAGACCTCAAAGCTGACATTATCTACTGCTCGAAATTCTGTTTTCTTGCCGAAGAAACCGTGGCTGACCGGAAAACCTTTGGTTAAGTCTTTTACTGTCAGCAGCGGCTGTTGCTGCGTCAGCTCAGCGCGATGCTGTTCTACCTCAGTTGGGCTAACTTCTGCTAGCAGCTCTGCTCTTTCTGCGTCTGTACGGACGGTTGCGGTAATCTCTTTATCTTCGCTGACGGTCATAAAATCGCTGACGGTGGGCAGCCGACGCAATTGCTTGTTGGGTCTGGGCCGACAGTTCAAAAGTCCCTGTGTATAAGGATGCTGTGGGCTTGCAAACAGGTCATACACCGGAGCAATTTCCACCAGGTCACCTTTGTACATTACAGCAACGCGATCAGCAATCTGCGAGACTACGCCCATATCGTGGGTAATGAACAGAATCGCCGTGCCTCTAGCGCTCTGCAAGTCTCTAAGCAGATCGAGAATAGTGGATTGAATAGTGACATCTAGCGCGGTAGTCGGTTCGTCGGCAATTAGGACAGCGGGGTTGCCTGCTAGGGCAATGGCAATCATTACCCGCTGCTGCTGACCGCCCGAAAGCTGATGCGGATAGCGGCCCAGGATTTGTTTGGGTTCGGGAAGTTTGACTTCTGTGAAAAGGGCGATCGCCTCATCCTCTGCTGCCTTTCCGGTCAACTCTCGATGCAGTCGCAGGGCTTCTACTAGCTGGTCACCACAGGTATATACCGGATTGAGAGAAGTCAATGGTTCTTGAAAAATCATTGAAATCAGCTTGCCTCGGTACTGGCGACGATCTTCGAGAGAAAGCGCAAGTAGGTTGATCGGCTGAGCATCCGGCGTATTCGGATCGCGAAACCAGACTTCACCAGAGACTTGCGTGCTACTTTCTAACAAACCGATCAAAGCTAAAGACGTCACTGACTTACCTGATCCTGATTCACCCACTAGTCCTAGCGTTTGCCCCGGTTCGATAGAAAAAGAAACTGACTTGACCGCTTCCACTACACCTAATTTTGTTGGGAAGGCAATTGAGAGATTGCGAACATCGAGGATTGGGAAAGTCATATGCAACCTGTGTTTATTTCTATGGTTTTTACTATTTGTATAGAATATTTTGCTGAATAGTCTTCCAAGTTCTATCTAATGAGTTAGAACGTGCCATAAACGCAACGATACAGCACAAAAACAGACAAGCTGTAGCGAGTCGAACGAACCTGAATTATCTGAATGTATCGATTTATGCATTTTATCTGGAGAGTTTCACATAGATTCCTATCATCACTTCTTAATCAAATCTTATTCTCGCGATAACTGTTACCGACAACCCGTAACGACAACCTGACCTTGGAAGTAGATTATGCGCCCACACGTTTTTTTAAGACAGAGACTGCGACGAATCCTTCTGATGATGATGGCATTGACGCTGGCAGTCGTGCTGGCGAACTGTGGCGGCGCGTCGGATGAGACGACTACGGAGACTAGCGGTGAAGTGGCTCCGGCGGGCGCACTGGTGTTTGGCTCTGTGGGTCAGCCTGTGAATCTGACGCCTGGCGATATTACCGACGGCAACTCGATCTATGTGCAGCAACAAATCTACAACTATTTAGTCGGGAACGAGCCAGGAAGTACAGACCTTGCACCCGAGCTAGCGACTGAATGGAGCGCGTCTGAAGATGGCAAAACATGGACTTTCAATCTACGTGAGGGCGTGACGTTTCACGATGGGACGGACTTCAACGCAGAAGCTGTTGTTTTTAATGTGAATCGCTGGTGGGACCCAGAATTCGAGTTTGGCTATCGAGATTCAGGGGCGCTGTACGAGATTTGGACAGATTTGTTTGGTGGATTCAAAGGCGATGAAGCATCAACCCTAGTTGATGTGCGAGCAGTTGACGATTTGACAGTCGAGTTTGAGATTACTGAACCGTTTGCAGCATTTCCAGCGGCCATTTCATCGGGGTATTTTGGCATTGCTAGTCCGACGGCTGTGCAAGCAGATACTGACTACGGTACGCCTTCTGGCGCGGCGGTGGGCACGGGTCCATTTGTGTTTGATTCTTGGATTAGTGGCGATCGCGTTACCCTCACCAAGTTTGAGAACTACTGGGAAGAAGGCATGCCCAAGGTCGATCAGCTAGTTTTTAGCTTTGTTGAAGATCCAGCCGCTAGATTAGCGCAGCTCCGGGCGGGCACACTGGATTTCACTGTCGATCTTACGCCCGATCAGCTCACTGAAATCGAGTCCGATCCGAATTTAGAAGCGGTCTATCGGCCTTCGTTCAACGTTGGCTATTTGGCGCTCAACCCTAGCTATGAGCCGCTAGCAACCAAAGAAGTGCGACAGGCGATCGCACAGGCAATTAACAAAACTGCAATCGTCGATGCCTTCTGGGGCGATTTGGGTGAAACCGACGGCCACTTTATTCCGCCTTCTCTCGAAAGCTATCGAGACGACAGTGTGGATGACTACGAATACAGCGTAGAGGCAGCGCAAAGTGCGATCGCCGACGCTGGCTATCCCGATGGCTTCGATCTAGACCTGTGGTACATGCCCGTTAGCCGTCCTTATTTTCCTAATCCCAAGCCAATTGCCGAAGCCTTTGCCGCCGAACTCAGTCAGATTGGCATCAACGTCAACTTGCAAACCAAAGACTGGGGCGCGTATTTAGCCGACCGTAACGTCGCCCCCGGTTTTCAATCTTTCATGCTGGGCTGGACCGGAGACTATGGCGATCCAGACAACTTTCTCTATGCTCACTTTGGCCCGGGTGCCACTCAGGATTTGGGAGACTACCAAAACCCTGAGCTGTTCGATCTTTTAGAACAAGCACGAACTAACAGCGACCCAGCCGAAAGAGAAGATCTGTACAAGCAGGTAGACGCGCTAATCTTTGAAGAAGCGCTGAGAGTTCCGATTGTTCATTCTCAGCCATTACTGGCCAAGCGCACTAGCCTCGACGGTTGGGAGCCCAGTCCTTTCAGCTCTGAGCCGTTTTCGGGCATCGAGAAAGGGTAGATTGCTATGGGTAGATATATTCTCAGACGATTGCTTCAGCTCGTACCTGTTCTGCTAGGGATTTCACTACTGGTGTTTGTGTTCTTGCATCTGATTCCGGGTGATCCGGCAGTGACGATGCTAGGCGATCGGGCGACTCCAGAAGCAGTCGAAAGGTTGCGGGAGCGAATGGGCCTAAACGAACCACTGCCGCTGCAATATCTGTCATTCTTAGGCAGTTTGCTGACTTTCGACCTAGGCACCAGTATCTTTACAGGTGTCCCCATCGCTGACGAGATCCGGCTGCGCTGGCCTGCGACCTTTGAGCTATCGGTAACTGCCATGCTGATTGCTCTTGTGGTGGGTATTCCCGCAGGCGTACTCGCAGCGGTTAAAAAGAATAGCTGGATCGACAATTTGACGATGACTGGCTCTTTGTTAGGAGTTTCAATGCCGGTTTACTGGCTGGGCTTATTGCTGGTGTACTTGTTTGCTGTCAATTTGCAGTGGTTACCACCCAGCGGACGCACCGATATTAGCGTTGTCTTTCAGCCGATTACGGGATTCTTTATTTTTGACTCGATTGTTCAGGGAGACTTCGAGGCGCTAGGCGACGTGCTGGCTCACTTAGTTCTACCCGCCATCACGCTGAGTACAATTCCTCTGGCCATCATCGCTCGGATTACCCGCAGCGCCATGCTAGAGGTCTTGTCTCAAGACTATATTCGTACGGCCAGGTCGAAAGGGTTAAAGGAACTGATGGTGATCGGCAAACATGCTCTGAAGAATGCCATGCTGCCAGTTGTGACGATTGTTGGACTAGAGTTTGGTACGCTGCTCGGCGGCGCTATTTTGACAGAGACTATCTTCTCTTGGCCAGGCATTGGTAGCTGGATCTACGGCGGCATTTTGCAAAGAGACTATCCCGTCGTGCAGGGCGGCGTTGTTTTTGTGGCGTTTGTGTTTGTGTTGATTAATTTGCTGGTGGATCTTTCCTATGCGCTGCTAGACCCTCGTATTCAATATAAGTAAAGGCGACTTGTCTAATACTCTTCTATCTTTTGTGTTCTTATGGCGATCGCACCCGTTCCCACCCCCACGCCAACAAAAGCAAGCCGTCGACCCAAACTTCTCAAGAACCGTGCGGTTCAAAGATTCCTCGAATCCACATCTGGTCTAATCGGACTGGGTCTCACTGCGTTTATCGTTTTAGCCGCGCTGCTAGCACCCGTTCTCAATCCCTATGATGCCGCCTCTGCTAGAGACTACGCAGCTAGACTGCAAGGTCCAAGTATGGCGCACTGGTTCGGAGCAGACGGCTTAGG
The DNA here is from genome assembly GCA_039111275.1 of Cyanobacteria bacterium P01_D01_bin.1. GTDB lineage: Bacteria > Cyanobacteriota > Cyanobacteriia > Phormidesmidales > Phormidesmidaceae > Phormidesmis. Next base: position 8,408 of record JBCCOH010000135.1, read on the forward strand.
CCGAGATATTCTGACTTTGGTCTGGTACGGACTGCGAACCTCGCTGGTAATTGGTTTAGTCTCGGTCCTGATTGGTTTGTTGATCGGTGTAGGGCTAGGGCTAGCATCTGGCTATTTTCGTGGCTGGATAGAGACGGTGGTGGGCTGGGTCACCGATGTGATGCTGGCATTTCCTTCGATTTTGCTGGCGATCGCAGTCGTCACCGTCACTGGCCCTAGTGTCATCAGCGTCATGGTCGCCGTCGGCATTGTCCAGATCCCTAAGTTCATCCGCCTCACTCGCAGCATGGTTTTATCCCTGCGCGAACAAGAATTCGTTCAAACCGTGCGGGCTTTCGGTGCCAAACCGCCGCGAATTGTTTTCTTGCACATCTTGCCTGCTAGCCTGGCGCCTCTTGTTGTTCAGGCAACTCTGGCAATCGGAACCGCGACTCTCGAAGCCGCCGGACTCGGTTTTCTGGGACTCGGCGCACAGCCCCCCACCCCAGAACTCGGCACCATGCTCTCCGATGCCTTTAAAGGAGGATATTCACTCTCGGCCCCCTGGACAATTGTTTTTCCGGGACTGTTTATCACCCTGACCGTATTAGCTTTCAACCTTCTAGGTGATGGTCTTAGAGATGCACTAGATCCCAAAGGTAGTCGCTAGTCGGTTATCGTGGAACAAAAAGATTTTTGGGGTCTAAGCTGGAGCACGACTGACATTTATACCTGCAAAAGAAAATCAGTATTAAGCTAGGTGAAAGTGTGATGTGCGGTACAGCGCGACGCTGGCCTAGTTCTGTCTGATAGGAGTGAAAACAGGTCGCTTTTGCAGCTCATACATCTTCCCCATGCAGGGTCAGACATGGCTGAGGTTTTGTCGTGGGATTATTCCTTTATGCTGCTAGCGGACGATCAGTTGAGGTATTCCTTGTGCAACTATCCCGTCGCTTACGGCCTAGTAATCTTTTGAGTAATGTACGTGGCGATTTGTTTGGCGGGTTGACTGCTGCGATCGTGGCGCTGCCGCTGGCGTTGGCGTTTGGTGTGGCCTCGGGTGCAGGGGCGAGCGCCGGGCTCTACGGCGCGGTGTTCACCGGATTTTTTGCGGCGCTGTTTGGCGGTACGCCTTCGCAGGTCTCTGGACCTACCGGGCCAATGACCGTGGTAATGGCCACCGTCTTTACCAAGCTAATTGCTGAAAACCCGGATAGCGGTCTGGCGATGGCCTTTACCGCCGTGATGCTCAGCGGGCTGTTCCAAATTTTGTTTGGGGTGCTGCGCCTAGGCCAGTTCATTACGCTGATGCCCTACACCGTCATCTCTGGCTTTATGTCTGGGATTGGGGTAATTATCATCACGCTGCAAATCGCCCCTTTAGTCGGCTATCCGGCTGAGAGTGGTGTAGTTGCCGCCATACAGCAATGGCCCGAAGCGCTCTCTAGTCCTAATCTGGTGGCGATGGGACTAGGATTCTTGACGCTGCTAATTGTCTTTGGCTGGTCTGGCAAGCTAGCGCGAATCGTCCCGTCTCCGCTAGTAGCGCTAATTGTCTGCACGAGTCTAGCTGTCTTGTTGTTTCCAGCGAGTGACATCCCGCGTATTGGAGACATTCCTCAAGGGTTTCCCAAGCTACAGTGGCCCCAGATCAATCCCAGTCAGATAGGAGATATTCTTGGCTACGGGCTGATGCTGGCTATCCTAGGTGCGATCGATTCACTGCTTACCTCTTTAGTCGCTGATAACATTACCCGAACCCGGCACGACTCCGAGCAAGAGCTAATCGGTCAGGGAATTGGTAACTTGATGTCAGGACTATTTGGTGGATTGCCTGGTGCGGGCGCGACCATGCGCACGGTGATCAATGTTCAAGCTGGGGGACGTACGCCGCTATCGGGAATGTTCCACGCGTTGATTTTGCTGTGTATTGTGCTTTGGGCTGGGGATATCACTGCTCAGATTCCTCATGCAGTACTAGCCGGAATCTTGATTAAGGTCGGGATCAAGATTATTGACTGGGCTTTCCTGTGGCGGGTGGCGCAGGTTTCTATGCGAGCCGCGCTAGTGACCTATGGTGTGCTGCTGCTAACTGTCTTTGTTGATTTGATCACAGCAGTGGTGGCGGGCGCTTTTGTGGCCAATATGCTGACTATTCATCGACTCAGCAGCATTCAGTCAGAACAGGTGCGGGCTATTACCCATCCAGGCGAAGATTCCAAGGTGATTTTGACGCCCGAAGAGCAGTGGCTGCTAGACAGAGCCAACGGACGCATTCTGCTGGTGCAGATGAGCGGCCCGATGAGCTTTGGCGCAGCTAGAACAATCGGACACTACATGGGACAAAACTATGACGCGCTCATCCTCGACTTTAGCCGAGTGCCGCTAGTCGGAGTGACGGCTTCTATGACGATTGAATCCGAAATTAGAGCGGCGCAGCGTAGGCATAAAGGCAAGATCTTCATCGTGGGCGCTGAAGGTCAGGTGAAAGAGAGACTGCGACGGTTTCAGGTGCAGGCCGTGCTGCCTACGAGTAACTTTTTGCCAGACTGCTACCAGGCTTTGCGACGGGCACTGCCACTGCTGAACGTAGAGATGTCAGAGTCGGAGGTGGGAATACCGAGAATAGATGTAGGGATATCAGAGCCTGTTCCCAAACCTTGACATCTATTAAGATCAGCTATGTAACGTTACTGGTTTCTTTGACCTCACGATTGAATCATGGCTGATATCAACTGCGCTGTAGACTGCAAGGAGGGCTGTGTCCAAGGAGACCAGTGCCCACACAAAGAGTCTCAGCAGCAAGCCTCCGAATTTATTGAAAATACGTCCTTGGACGACATGCTAGAAATGGCGGCTGAAGCCGTTCGCCGCAAGCAGCGAGAACGAGCGGCTGAAGGACCCAAGTGGGTCTTTCCCGAAGATGGTATTCAAAATCCGTGACCTTGGCTGCGCTCGGCCACTGGGCTAGTCTAGAAATGATAGCTGAGCGGAGCCGAAGCCAAAGTCTCTAATCGCTGCCTGCGGCCTGGGCGGATCCGAAGGCCAATCCTTCGCTTTCTGTTCTATCGTCTGCGTATTTTTCCAAGAATACATCTAGTTTTCGCTGCGGTACGCCGAGTGAGATTCCGGCGGTGTCAAAAGCATGTTTAACTCTTACTCTTAGCTCTCTGGCGACTAAGAACTGCTTGGATGGCTGAGTTTTTAGCAGGAGGCGGATGGCTATTCCAGAATGATCGACGGATTCGACGCCGAGCAGGTCGGGGGGCTCTAGAATGAATTTCTGCCAGTAGGGATCTTTGGCGATCGCACTCGCAGTCTCTTTCAATAGCGGCAGCACCTTAGCCAAATCTACCGTCGGCGCAACCTGCACAACCAAATCCACCTGCGACCAGTCCTTCGATAGATTCTCAACAATGCTGATCTGGCTGTTTGGAATCGTAATCAGTCTCCCTTCTAAATCTCTCAGCTGAGTAATCCGTAGATTAAGCCGTTCGACAGAGCCCGTTAGCCCCTGAATGCTGACAATATCGCCAATGCCGAACTGGTCTTCAAACAGGATTAAAAAGCCGTTGATGATATCTTTGATTAGGCTCTGAGCGGCAAGAGAGATGCCAACGCCCGCGATTCCAGCACCTGCTAGAATCGGCCCCACCTGAATGCCAGCAATCGAAAGCACCACCAGCAGCAGCGCTCCAAAGATCACTGCCCCCACCAGTCCTTTAGCGACCTGAGAAAACGTCAAGAACCGTAGCTTTAGCCGCTGCGACGACTCCGGAGCCCACTGCGCGCCTTCTTGCAGAGCCAGCCCTACTTTATCAATCACAAAGCTGCTCATCCTGATTAGAACGTAGGCAATCCCAATCGATAGGAATATTCGACCCGGCAGCTCTAGCCAATACAGCAGCAGCGTCGCCAGCCACCGAGTATAAGGAAATCTGGCCAGTATCCACAGACCTACTAGTCCCCAGAGTACATACTGTGCAATTGTCAGCAGTCCTCGTAGAGTCTCGTTGATTTTTCGCCTTTGGCGATTGTCTAGACGCGCTTTTAGCAGATCAAAAACGGACTCAAAAACGTCAGCAGCCGGATTGACAATCATTGGGGGGCGGCCCATGCTAGTGGCCTTCCCAAGCTGCGTCTGAGTAGTCGACAGATACTTTAATCTTTGTTTTATCCGTTTGATTAGCTGTCGAAGGACTATTTGAATGAGTAACGCCACTACTACAGCGCCGGTAGAGAGTATCACTTGCTGCTGTAGAAAATCAGGCTGGCGCTCTAGGCGATAGCGACTGAAGGCGGTTTCTAAGTTTTCCGCTAGCGTGCGTGCGTATTCTCCGGGACTCGATAGGCCAATAATCTGCGCGTCTAGCGTAGTGACTGTCAAGAAAGGCTCGTTACCGACTTCGATCACCGGTAGCCCAGTAGGTTGGTTAGTGATGACCGTTACGGCTGGCCGACTGCTGAGCTGCTCTCTCGCCAGGATATTGAGGCGCTTTTGGATTTCTTGAGCGCGTAGCTCTGCGGCTTCTGGTCCAGCGGTGGTGGTCGCACTGAGATAAAATATGGTCCTGCCGTCTAGATAGACAGGCGCGATCGCCTCGGTAGCCTCTCCTAACGTAGGCGGTTGCCACAGCGGCGGCAGCGCAGGCAGCAGTCGGTTAATCGCCGGGGTATCGGGAGCTTGTTCAACCGCAGGAGTTTCAGGCTGTGGAACCTCTGGTTGCGGTGCAGGTGTCTGAACGGGTGCGGCTGGCGTAGGTTGAGCCCAGCTTGGCGTGATCGCCCCAATCGAAAGTGCGATCGCCAGCGTCACTAAACCCATCACCGCACAGGACAGCGCTCTCATCCGTACTTTCGTCTGCACTTTCGTCTGCACTTTCAATGGTGTCTTAGCGAGAAGATAGCTCATAGAATGACAGCCGCTCAGCGTCCGAAAAATTAGCGCATTAATCGCTCTACTAAACTACTACACTGGTTCAATTCCAGAACTTCAGTCCTAGAACTTCAGTCCCAGTATGATTCAGCCAAAAGCTGACCGCGCGCTCAGTAGTCACAAAGATTTCAGCGACAACGACTTTATGCTGCGCTGCTGTGAGCTAGCGAGGCGAGCAGCTGGCCACACTGCTCCTAATCCACTTGTTGGCGCGCTCATCACTCAGAACAACACAATTGTAGGAGAAGGGTTTCATCCGAAAGCAGGTGAACCCCATGCGGAGGTC
>JBCCOH010000136.1:0-13014 GCA_039111275.1 Cyanobacteria bacterium P01_D01_bin.1
CATCTGGGTTCCGAATTGGGTCGCCGCCGGGACCTGGCAGCACGTATTCGCCATCAAGTGCGCTCAGCAGTGAAGAGAGTTCGTTGTCCTTGACGACTTGCTCTAGGCAGTATTGAAGGAACTCAAACAGCGGCTTTAGCGCGTCGTTTTGAACGTTCTGATAGCCCAAATCATGAATGGCTTTGGTCCAGGGATCTTTTGCGCCGCCGCCGAAGCCAAAAGAGGACAACATGGACTTCATTGAGACGCGGCCATCGTCGTTGGTCTGCGCTTCAACCATTGCGGTGACGGCTGCTCGAACTGCGCTGTTGATGTCGTAGAGCAGTTGGACATCTTCTAGGTTGCCGCGATCGCTACTCTGATAGATCTGGTCAATATCGCGATCAATACTCTCAGCGATAATCCGCTGTAGGCTCTTCTGTTCTTCTTCTAAGCGGTCGAGGGCGGCGATGTTGACTAGGGTTGCGATCGCCTCTTCAGCCGTCGGCGGCTCACCCACCACATGTAGTCCGCAAGGTAGCAAGCGAGACTCGATCTCCATCAGCTTGATGTAGACCTTACCCACCAAAGTATCTCTTTCTTCCTTGCTCAATCCACTCGCATCTTCAGCAGGCAGGTTGATGTCTTTATCCAGATTCACCTGACGCGCTTTCTCAATAATCGCGTTTACGATCGGCAAACCGCGACCGCCTTCTTTCAACGTCTGATAAGAACCAATCAGATCACTTAACTCTTTTAGGCCCTTGTACAGACCTGCATTCTCAGCAGGCGGCGTTAGATAGCTGATAGTAGAAGCATAGCCGCGACGCTTAGCAATGGTGGCCTCAGAAGGATTGTTCGCAGCGTAGTAGTAGAGATTGGGCGTATTGCCGATTAGGTTGTCAGGATAGCATTTGCCGGACATACCCATCTGCTTACCGGGCATGAATTCTAGCGAGCCGTGGGTGCCAAAGTGTAAAACTGCGTCAGCTTTCCAGATTTTCTCTAGGTAAGTGTAGTAGGCGGCAAAGCCATGATGAGGACTCGCAGAACGAGAAAACAACAGTCTCATTGGATCGCCTTCGTAGCCAAAGGTGGGCTGCACGCCGATGAACAGATTACCGAACGCCTTGCCATAAACCAACAGATTTTGACCGTCGGTGTTGAGCTGTCCGGGCGGTGGACCCCAGTTCTCTTCTAGGCGCTCGGAATAGGGCGTCAGCTCTTGGTACTCCGCCACAGACATGCGATGAGCAATGTTCAAGTTTGGGCTGTTGAACTGAGCCTGTGCGTCGTTGATGACTAGCTGCATCAGCTCTTCAGACGTTTCGGGCATGTCCTCAATCGTGTAGCCCTGCTCTTTCATCTCTTCCATCACCCGGAAGATAGAGCCAAATACGTTGAGATAGGCGGCTGTACCAACATTGCCTTTATCAGGAGGAAAGCTAAAAACTGTGATTGCTAGCTTTTTGTCCACACGAGGTAGTTTGCGCAGACGAGCCCACTTCAGCGCGCGGGTAGAAATCGCCTCAACCCGGTCTTGCAAGGTGATGGCGCGGCCAGTCATGCCATCGCGACCGGACATAATGATTGGCTCAATCGCACCGTCCAGCTCGGGAATTGCCATTTGCAAGGCAACCTGGACAGGGTGAAGGCCCAAGTCGCTTGCTTCCCATTCTTCCGTAGTTTGGAAGACAAGCGGCAGAGACACCATGTAGGGACGATTCAGCTTTTGCAAAGACTCAATTGCTTTGGGGTGATCTTGACGAGCTGGACCGCCAACTAACGCAAACCCTGTTAGAGAAACAACAGAATCGACGATTGCTTCAGTCGGTTTGAGCGGATTGTAGAAGTAAAGATCAACAGGTTTGGAGAAGTCTAGGCCGCCTGCAAAGACGGGGATGACTCTTGCACCTTTGTACTCTAGCTCTTGGACGATGGAAACGTAGTGGGCCTCGTCGCCAGTCACTAGGTGAGTGCGCTGTAGAACCAGTCCAACGCAAGGGGCAAGCGGATCGCGATGAATTTCTGGAATGTCTGTGCGAGACTCGTACCAGTTTAGATATTCGCGAATGTCTTCAAACATTTCGGGCGCGAGCGGATGCCAGATGCCCATATCTGGGTAGGTAACGGGCTGCTCGTAGGTGAGGCCATCGTCGTTGGGCGCACCCTCAATCTCCTTGTCTGTTAGGACGTAGCGATCAGAGAGCATTAGCAGGAAATTCTCTAGGTTCTCTGCGGAGCCGCCGAGCCAATATTGAAAGCTCAGCATAAAGTTGCGAGCATCTTGGGCTTTTTCTACAGGCAGATATTTCAATACCTTAGGCAAGGTCCGCAGCAGCTTCAGCATGGCGTCTTCAAAGCCACTGCCCTGCTTTTTGCGGCGCTTTTTCATGAATTCGCCGATGACGCTCTTCGACTGACCGAGCTGCGCCATCGAGAAGCTGCCCAGCTTGTTTAGGCGCATCACCTGGGGCATGGAGGGAAAGACGACCGCAGCATCTAGGCGATCGCGCTGAGGCTTCACGGCGGCCTCGACTTTGTCTGCTAGCTCTTCGATAAAGATCAGAGAGCCGATGAAGATATTGGCTTCAGCGATGTCTTTTTTGAAGGCTTCGTAATTCTCTTCGCTGCGCAGCTCTTCGATTAGGTAGCCGCTGACTTCGATAGCGATCTGAGAATTGTTTTGATTGATTGAGCGCACTGCCGCAGATAGCGAGCTTTGATACTGAGGCTCTAGAACGACATAAACCACTTTTACTAGATAGCGATCGCCCAATTGCTTGGGGACAACGTGTCTAACAGTGGGTCGAACTTGGGTGAACATGCGGTGAACTCCTAAGGTGAGATGTCATTTTGTAAAACCGAACGTTTCTTAAAGGAAAGAATTATTTACAAAATGATGAAATTAAGGTAGAAAGCACGTTCCGAGAACGTAGATCTGATTTTTTACCTCTCATAACTAATAACAGAAAAGCTATGTGTAACGAGGGTTAACGGTTTGTTGTGACATAAATTGACACATTGATTGACAACGCGCAATGCTGTTACATTTCTTAGTGCTCTGACGCTGGAAAGTAAAAACTATTCCCTATCGTTTCCATAAGCGAAACCTATAGTATTGACAATATTTCTCTTTCGCTTTAAGTCGTTTTCGCGTTATTAGGTTCGCTGAACAGGTTGAAAGCGCATCAGAATCTGAGACGCTGAGAACAAAAGGACTTCTAAGTGTAGAGGAATAGTGTGAAATGCGAGTTCTAGTGATTGGTGGAACGCGGTTTATTGGTGTCTATCTGACCAAGCAACTGGTGAGACAGGATCATGAGGTGACGCTGCTGAACCGGGGGAATCATCCTGCGCCTGTAGACGGGGTAGAGACGATTGTGTGCGATCGCACCAACCCCGAAGCCTTAATACAAGCCCTATCAGACAAATCCTTCGATGCTGTCTTTGACAACAACGGTCGAGAACTGTCGCACACTAAGCCCCTTGCCGATCTGTTCAAAGGGCAGCTAAAGCACTTCATCTACGTCAGCTCGGCAGGCGTCTATGCTAAAAGCGATCAGATGCCCCATGTAGAAGGCGACTCGGTCGATCCCAACAGTCGGCACAAAGGAAAATTTCATACAGAAGACTATCTACGCGAGCAAGGCATTCCTTTTACCGCTATTCGCCCTGTCTACATATATGGGCCGCAGAACTACAACCCACTCGAAAAGTGGTTCTTTGATCGGATAGTGCATGATCGGGCCGTTCCAATTCCTGGAAGTGGAATGGCGCTAACTCAGCTTGGCCACTGTCAGGATCTGGCCGCTGCGATGGTGGCTGTACTGGGTAATGACCAGGCGATTGGTCAGATTTACAATGTTTCGGGTGAGAAGGCAGTTACGTTTGACGGGTTGGCTCGGGCTTGTGCGATCGCCGCTGGCAAAGACCCCGACACCACAAAGATCATTCACTACAATCCCAAAGACTTCGACTTCGGCAAGAAAAAAGCCTTTCCCATGCGCGTTCAGCACTTCTTCACCGACATCAGCAAAGCCAAAGCCGAGCTAGACTGGCAGCCTCAATTCAGCCTGATCGACGGCCTTAAAGACTCGTATAAAAACGACTACCTCGCAAACGACCAGAACGCGAAGGAAGTTGACTTCTCCCTAGACGATCAAATTCTGTCTTGGTTACTAGGTCATTAACGGATGTACTCGACTAGCGCGTTGTAGTTGTTCTCTTCTAATAGTCTGCGTCTGGCTTCGGCTTCTTCCTCTGTTGGAAATGCACCTACTTGCATCATCGCGCGTCCTTCAAAACGGGTCCGAAACGCATCGGGAACAACGGACCGAATCTCGTCTTGAACAAACGGGTCGCTTGCTTCTACAAATACCCGGTAGTACAAACCCAGAGCCTGGGCTCTAGATGGTGGTGATGGTGGTGCCCCGGCTCCCCCACTCGGTGGTGAGAAGATAATGCTAGAACTGCCGCTGCCCACTGGAATAGAGCTGCCGGGAACGGCTAGCCGATTGTTGTTGAGCGGTGCGCTTACCGTTGGCCTACTGCTAGGCGCAACATTTGGAACCGCTTCTCGACCCACGCCTCTGTCTTCTCTATCTCTTTCTTCTCTGCGACGTCGTCGCAAATTCAGCAGCATAGAGCCGGGTGAGTCTGAGTCGCGCTCGGCCTTTGGCTCGGAGCTTACCCCTGCTGAGAGAGCTGCCAGCGCAGAACCAGGAGCCCCCGGCAAAATCTCCCCCGTAGATTCTTCTAATGGTGTTGTTGATAGGTCAGAGTCTGCTGCTGGTCTAGCGGTGGGTGTGGCTACCGGTTCGGTGGCTGGTTCAGTGGCTGGTTCAGTCGCTGGCTCAGTTACTGGTTCTGATAGCCGCCGGTTGCCAGGTTCAATCACCGGTAGCGTTATGTCCGTCAACTGTTGTTCGTTGCGTTCGGTGACGGGCGGCCTAGTAATCGCCGCTCTTGGCTGACGGGCACTAGCTGCGACTTCAACGACCTCGTTCTGGCGATTGCCCGAGATTTGATTGTCGCGTAGGGTTGGCTGGGCGCTGCCGATGATGACTAGGCCCGCTTCGTTGTTGACGATCTGATTAGCTGCAATGTCAGGAGTCGCTTCGTCTAAAACCCGAATAGCATCACCCGTATTGTCAAAGGTGTTTTGGTGGATGATGGCAGTTGAACGACCAAATACGATTAGTCCGGCGACTCGATTACCGGAGAAATAGCTGCCTTGTACTCGGGGTGATCCACTGGCGATGTAGAGTCCGGTCTGACGGTTGTTGATAAAGGCGCTTTCTAGAATGGTTGGATTGGTAGATTCGACCCAGACGCCGTAGCCTTCTGGGTTCGAGATCGCTACTTGGGCGATGCCTGCTCGGTCGGCGGCGATGATGGCCGTATTTTGGCGCGATCGCATTGGACTGGTAAATTCACCGCCCCCCTCAATAATGGCGGTGCGATCGCCCGAGCCCGGTGCCCCCTGAATGGTCACGCCCGGCTTTAACTGAATAGGAAACACCTCACCAGATGCGCTGGTATATCGTCCTGGCGCTAGCACGATTACGGTGTTAGGTAGGGCAATCTCTAAGGCCCGAGTGACTGTTTTTAACGGCTGCGATTCTGTTCCGTTAGCTCGGTTGCTACCGCTATCAGCGTTAACATACAAGATCTGGTAGCTGGCTGTGGTCGGATTTGCGGTTAGTCTCTGGGTTTGGCTGGTTTGGTTCTGGCTGGTTTGGTTCTGGCTGGTTTGGGTTTGGCTGATGAGCCGATCTTCTGTCAGAGACTGAGCAAAAGAGCTGCTTGGCCCTATGCCCAGTGCCAACAGGCTAGCGGTCAGTGCGATCGCCCAGCGCTGCTTGGTCTGAGCTGTGTCTAGCCAGTGGCTAAAGTGCCCCAAATGCTGCCTTGATCGCGCTTTGCTACGAACTCTACTCGATACATCTTTATTCAACAACATAGCTACCCCGCTGTTACCTTGGTCTTGCGGCCAAACGCCAAAACACGCTGCCTTTATACCTTGCGCCTATGCGCAAGAACATAGACTGATGCGCCCATGCGCAAGAACATAGACTGATGCGTTCGTCTGCCAAAAAAATGGATTAAAAGTTAAGGAATAATTTCAAGAAAAGCTGGCATGGTGACTGCAACTGAAATATGAAGTTCTAAGATACTTTTGTCAAGCTACCTGAAATTGTATTAACCCTTACATGCCTACTTCATCGTCTGTAGAAGACACATCAAGTTTTCCTCATACAAAGCAGTCTTCCCTGTCGGCTACTCAAATGTCTGCTCGTCCTAGAGACCGTACGTTATCACAGACGGATGTCTTGCTACGTATTCTCGATGCCAACCTAGACCGTGCTAGAGAAGGAATGCGTATCATTGAAGAATGGTGTCGCTTTGGCCTAAATGACCAGGCGGCTACGGCCCAGCTCAAGCATTTGCGTCAGAGCGTGGCTAGGTGGCATACCGCCAATATTCGTGCGGCTAGGGATACACCAGGCGATCTGGGGACCGCGCTAACCCATGCCCAAGAATCTACTCGCGATAGCCTAGGAGATGTGCTGCAGGTGAACCTGGCTCGTACTCAAGAAGCGCTGCGGGTGCTCGAAGAGTACGGCAAGCTCTACAGCTCAGAGATGGCAGCAGCCTGCAAACAAATGCGCTATCAGTTCTACACTTTAGATAGTCAGCTAATGGGAGAATTTTTGGCAGCGATGGATGTGGGCACCAGACGAATGCAGCAGTTAGCGCGATCGCACACCTATCTAGTCACCTCACCAGTGCCCGGTCTGCTTGGCGTAGTCGAATCGGCGCTAAAAGGGGGCATTGCCATTGTCCAATACCGTGAAAAGCAGGCAAACGACGAGACCCGCTTGCTAATAGCACAGCAGATGAAAGCGCTGTGTCATCAGTATGGGGCGCTATTCATTGTAAATGACCGGGTGGATATTGCCGCCGCCGCAGATGCGGATGGTGTACATCTGGGGCAGCAAGATCTGCCCATGGCAGCTGCTCGCCAGATTCTAGGTCCAGATAAAATTGTTGGCCGATCGACAACGAACCCTCAAGAGCTAAAGCGAGCGCTAGACGAGAAGGCCGACTATATCGGTGTTGGCCCTGTTCACGAGACCCCTACCAAGCCAGGCAAAGCCGCTTCGGGAAACGATTACGTACGCTATGCCGCAGCGCATGCAGAGATGCCCTGGTTTACGATTGGCGGTCTCAACGCGGATAACTTGGGTCCGACGCTAGCAGCAGGCGCGACTAGGGTGGCAGTTGTCAGAGCGCTGATGGAAGCAGATGATCCTTGTGCGATCGCCCGCTCTCTTGTCCAGCAAACCCAGCAGCCGCCTGTCTCTTCCGCGCCAGCTTCTCCATAATTTCTGCTATGAAATTTCTTTTATGACTTCTTCTGTGACTTCCCTAGAACCCAGCTTGCCAGATCCTATCAAGCTACAGGTGAACGGAGAGCTGAAACGCTGCTCGGCTGACACAAAGCTGCCTGACTTTCTCGTGCAGATCGGGCTCAATCCTCGCCTGGTAGCTGTTGAGTACAATGGTGAGATTTTGACGCGATCGCTATGGCCGCAGACAACCCTACAAGCTGGCGATCAGCTAGAGATTGTCACTATCGTAGGCGGCGGCTGACGCATACAGTGACTGACTGACGCGGCGGCTGAGCGCAGCCGAAGCCTCTCGCCGCTGTTGGACTGGGGGTTCTTCACCGCAGTCTACGATTGTGGACCTGGAGGTAGGCTGGGGGTCGTCTGTTTCGGTGGGGACTGGTTCGGTGGGGACGGGTCTAGGAACGTCTACAGGTAGGATTTTGCAGGTTTTTTGGACGTAGAAGGTGCCCTGTCTGCTGGTGGGGCCAGTCCAGTTGGCAGTTAGGTCTAGGAAATAGCCGTCTTCGATGGGTCTGAGTTCTGTGGGACTGTCTACTTGCCAGTAGATTCCTTCTGTAGGAGCTTCTAGCGATTCCTTTGCCTGTTGGGCGATCGCGTCTAGCCGGGGTTGCCGGGTGTAGAGCCATCGCTCTGTCTGGTACCAAGGCTGGCCGCTGAGTTCTTGTTCGATATCGACGATCATAGTTTCTAGTAAGGGAACGCCTTGAGATTGGCGATCGCGCTCCTGGCTGAAACTGTAGACAAAGGCGCTGTCGCCTACGCTGCTGACGAGCAGACTAGGATAGTTGCTGACCCAGTCTTGTACGCGGAAGAAGAATTGAATCCAACTGCTCAGCAGCAAATTGACTAGTAACGTCATGACTAGCGTCTTTTGATCTTGCTTTTTGGGCGTTTTGACTTTTAGCTCCCAGTCAACAAAGTAGGGCAGTGCCATCACACCTGTCGAAATCGTTGGCCAGCAGGTCAGCGCCCAGCGAAACCGCGTGTCTGTCCACGGTTTGAACAAGAACATACAGAGGACCGCGCCCGTAATCCAAGGGCTGATCGAGAATCCGTAGATTTTGACCGGATGTTCTTTGAATCCCCACCACACTGCAGAGACCAAGAATATCCAGCTAAAGTTGGTCAGCAGCGTCACTGCCCAAGGATTGTTGTCGCCTGTGGATTCGACCACCGCAGCGATGAACAAAGAGAATAAACTTAGCAGTAGTAAAGTCTGCCAAGCAAAGTATCGATCTGGCCAGAATCGCGTTCTGACCTCGTCTCTGAAGCCGCGAAAAAAATCCTGCACTTTTAGAGAGTCCACTCCCTGGCAACCGCTCGCAGCAATAGCAGCAATAGAATCACACTAAAGCTGGCAGCGTTGGCCTGAATGACTGTATCGGTAAAGCTGGGAATAGAAGAATCGACAAGCGAGCCGCCCCGCGCTTTGGCGTAGCGACCGTCTCTAGAAAGGGGGCGATCGCTTCTTTCGGCTAGAAACTTCCAGACATCATCAGCTCTTAGGAAAAACTCCAAGCCTTTGGCCTTGATAAAGAAAGCTAGAAAAAAGACCACAATCGCACACAAAAAAAGAATCGCACCCGTCTCGGTATTCCAACCGTTGATCAACAAATTGTCGAAGAGGATAAAGCTGACAATCTGCTGTCTAATTGATGCGGAGGCCAGTGGCTCTATCACCAGGAAGGCAATCCAGCCCGCTACGACACTGGCGAGATTGGTTACCAAAGCGTATTGCACACTGGTTTGAAATCCTAACCGCAACCGCTGACGCAAGATTCCCGCTTCTATCACAATCGCCACCATCAAGAACAAAATCTGAAACAGAATCGTTCTTAATGGCAGTATCGGCTCATATTCCACCGCAAGCGTTCCTCATGCTGACATACCGCATAGGTTATAACTTAGAGGCGCATTTGTGTTAGTTTTCTATGCCTAGAACCATCGGTATCCGTACTGCCCAAAATACCAGCGAGCGACTGACAGGGCAAATCCATGTCTATGACGGTGAAGGCAAGGGCAAATCGCAGGTTGCTCTGGGCGTAGTGCTGCGCTCGATTGGTCTAGGCATTCATCAGTTTATGGAGAGCCGCGTGCTACTGCTGCGGTTTTTGAAAGGGCCAGGGCGGACCTATGACGAGGATGCGGCAATTGAGGCATTGCAGCGCGGCTTTCCTCACTTGATCGATCAGGTTCGTACCGGACGGGCTGAGTTTTTTGGACCCGAAGAGATTACTAAGTTTGATCAGCAGGAGGCGCAACGGGGGTGGGATGTGGCTAAAGGCGCGATCGCCTCTGGCCTCTATTCAGTCGTGGTCCTAGACGAAATCAACCCAGTGCTAGATCTCGACTTGCTGCCGGTTGCCGATGTGATCAAGTCGTTAAAAAATAAGCCTGATCACCTAGAAGTGATCGCTACTGGACGGGGCGCCCCGCCACAGCTAGTGGAGATCGCCGATCTGCATTCAGAAATGAAGCCGCAGATCCACCAGACGGCGGCGGATATCGGTATCGAAGGCATCGAAATCTACACAGGAGACGGTAAAGGTAAGTCGACTAGTGCACTGGGCAAAGCGCTCCAGGCAATTGGTAAAGGCATTAGCCAGGACAAGTCGCATCGGGTAATGGTGATTCAGTGGCTAAAAGGTGGCAAAGGCTATACAGAAGATGCGGCGATCGCAGCCCTGCGCAAAAGCTATCCTCATCTGGTCGATCATCAGCGCTGTGGTCGCGATGCGATTGTCTGGCGCGGTCAGCAGCAGCCAATTGACTACATTGAGGCAGAGCGTGGCTGGGAGATTGCCAGTACTGCGATCGCCTCTGGCCTGTACAAAACCATCATCCTCGACGAACTCAATCCGACCGTGGATCTAGAACTCTTGCCAGAAGAGCCGATTATCCAAACTCTGCTGCGTAAGCCCAAAGACACCGAAGTGATCATCACCGGACGCTGTAAAAACCAACCCACCTACTTCCAGCTTGCCAGCGCCCACTCCGAAGTCTTCTGTCATAAACACTACGCAGAGCGCGGCGTCGAACTCAAACGCGGCGTCGATTTCTAGCTTAGAATCTAGATGCAATTCGCATGAACAGCGTCAGCCTATGATGACACTCACGTTAGAAATGCAAGCCGCAGACCTCCATATTGGCGAGGCTGAGTTCTATCGCCTGTGTCAGGTCAATCAAGATCTGCGACTAGAGCTGACTGCCAAAGGAAATTTGATCATCATGCCGCCAACTGCTTGGGATACCGGCTATCGTAATTCCACGCTGAACCACCGGGTTGTTAGTTGGGCAGAGAAAGACAAAAGCGGATTGGTGTTTGATTCGTCGACGGGCTTTAGACTACCGAATGGTGCGATTCGCTCACCTGATGTGGCATGGGTGTTGCGATCGCGTCTAGAAGCCATTAACCCCGATCCAATCAAGTTCCTGCCACTATGCCCTGATTTTGCTGTCGAACTACGTTCGGCGAATGATCGTCTATCAGATGGTCAAGACAAGCTCAAAGAGTACATGGACAATGGTTTACTGCTCGGTTGGCTGATTAATCCGAAGGGGAAAAATGTCGAAGTCTATCGACCCGATCAAGCTGTAGAAACACTGCCTCTACTGTCTACGCTTTCAGGAGAACCTGTACTACCCGGGTTCAAAGTTAACTTAGCAGAGATATTTTTGTAGGACGCTGAACGCGGAAGCTATCGGTTCCTGGCAACTTGCCAAATATCTTTTCTGAGTAGTGCCAGAGTGCTTCTGATTCAAATAGTTTTTGAAAAGTAGGCTCGTCAGCAAACTGACGCCAGCGGTTAGTGACATCTAGGGTGCTAGCTTTGCTCGTTCCATTGCTGTTACCGATGCCATCAAAAGAGCTACCGCCACCAAAGGCGGAGATAGTGTCGAATCCCGCATCAGAAAAGGGAATTTCTAGCTGAGCGGCTAACGCTTTGCGATAGTCTAGATCGCTAAACCAGCGGTTGTAATTCACGCAGATTCGTTGTCGCTTCAGATAGCGACTTTCGCCAGTGAACTCTTTGGCATACTCTAGCCACATGTCTACCATTGGCAGCTTTTTGGTCTTGGTGGCGACGAAGTTTTGCTTTAGACGGCTGGCAAATAGATTGAACGGATCGCGTAGGACCAATAGGTCGAACCGCTTTGAGCTTTTGCCGATATACAGATCGCGATTACGCTCAAAGCGCGGCTGAACAATTTGCCCCAGGCTCCAATCTTCGTAGCTATAGATGAGACAGTCACGCTTGATCAGCTCACCATTGGCTTGCCGCCTGTAAACCTCTGCCTGCTTGTGGTGTTCTGGATGGTAGCGCAGCAGGTTGTCTGATTTGTAGCGATAGGGATTAGTGCCCGCCGCAACATTGTTCAATAGGCAAACATCGCCTGGCTGCTGCGCCCTTATCCAGTTGAGCACCGCGTGATTGCCGCTGCGACGCATGCCGACAATGCAGATCTCTTTTTGATTAATAATTTCTGTGAGCTGCGCTGGCGAAGCCTCTCCGTAGGGGAATTGCGCAGCTCTTCTACGCTGCCAATCTACCAAAGGATAAACCAATTTCTCCTTCGCTTTAAACCTCAGATGAGTCCCTAGATGGGCAAACTGCCTAAGGCCAGAGGACAGGCGGCTAGAAGAAAACAAAGAAGACATGATCGAGGAATTGCGAAAAAAGCGCTTACCCTCATAAGTTCCCTATCACCCCGCATGCTTAACGTTAGAACGTAGCGCTACGCTATCTTTCGACGCAAGAACGCTACGACGACTTCACTTACTTTCTCTGACCAGTCTTCTTGAGCATAGTGCCCTGTCTGATCTAGCTCCGAGATTTCGACTTCCTTAAGCGCTTTTGCAAAGTTCTTTGCCAGTGAAATAGGGAGCCACTTATCAGCAGTGCCCCAAGCAATTAGGGTGGGTACCGTCCAGTCTGAAAAGCCCTTGTCAATATCGACTAGGGTTTGTTTGAGCCGAAGCTGTTTGACCGTTGCTAGAAGCGATCGCCCCGCATCCGAGCTTTTCAAAAAAGGCTGACGATAGACTTCTAGATCCTGATCGTCTACCTCATACGGTCCGCCGCCCTCCAGCGTGCGATCAACCAGAATAGGATCTTGCGTCAGCATGTCACCAACTAGCGGAATCCCCAACTGAGAGATTTTGAAAGGCAGCTTGGCATCGGCTGTGAGTGGCGTGTTCAGTATCACCAAGCGCTCTATCCTATCAGGATGCTCCGCCGCATACAGCAGCCCCGCCGAGCCCAAAAAGCCCTGAACAACCAAGAAAAACCGATCAATTTCCAAAGAATCCAACAAAGTCTCTAGCCCAGTCACAAAAGCTTTGGGGCTATAGTCAAACTCACGTTTGTCCGGTTTAGACGAATAGCCATGACCGATCCAATCAGGTGCGATCGCCCTAAACCCCACATCCGCCAAGCTCTCCATTACCCCACGCCAGCTATAGCTCTGAGACACCAGGCCATGCAGCAAAACCACCGGCAGTTTATCCGACTCATTAATTGGCAGCGCCTCTCGATAAAACCACCGCAGTCCACCCGCCTCACAATCCTGCTCCGAAATCTTTGCCACCCGTCAATCGCTCCTAATACTTAATCCC
>JBCCOH010000137.1:0-12983 GCA_039111275.1 Cyanobacteria bacterium P01_D01_bin.1
CTACACCTCGAACTATTACATCAACGATGAGCCCTGTACGCTCAACGATCTGCATGAGCAGCTACAGCGCTTTCGGATCTATCCAGAAGGCTACAACGTGGTGCTCCAAGGTGATGTCACCAGTATTATCTCGATGAATGCCCGCGAGCGCCGCGAAATCATTGATGAGATGGCGGGGGTAGCTTCTTTTGATCGCAAAATCAACCAGGCAAAGTCAAAGCTCGATGTGGTCAAAGAGCGTGAAGAGCGCTTTCGGATTGTAGAGACGGAGCTAATTGCGCAGCTAGAGCGATTGGACCAAGACCGCAAGAAAGCAGAAAAATACAAGCAGATTAAGGCCACGCTGCAAGAAAAGCAGACCTGGGAAGGGGTGATGCAGTGGCGATCGCACCAAAAACAGGCAGAAAACCTCTCTAGCCAAATCCACAAAGGCCATCAGGAAGGCGAAGCGATCGAGCAAAAGATTGCCGCCCTGACCGAAAAGATGGAAGCAACCGCCGCTGAACTATCAGTGCTCAATGCCAAAGTCAAAGCGTTAGGCGAAGAAGAATATCTAGCCCTACAGTCTAAGCTGGCGACTCAAGAAGCAGAACTTCGCCAGCTAGTGAGACAAAAAGAAGCGATAAGCCAGTCCACAGAGAACATCTCTGCTCAGCTAGCCACGATTCAAGTCGCCATCCAAGAGCAAGAAGGTGAACTATCCAACGTGGGTCGGCAGCTGCGGACGCTGACAGAAGAGGAACTGGCGCAGATTCAATCGGATAAGAACGAGGCGGTAGAACGATTAGAGGCTAAGCGAGAAGAGACCAATGTGATCGCCGGTAAATCCCAAGCCTGGGTGCAGCAGCAAACCGACCTGCGCCGTCGGCTAGAAACACTGCTCGATCAGCTAGAGCCACAGCGAGCGGAGAGGGTACGACTGCAAGAGCGAATCAATCAGTTGGAGCTACAGCGACATGAGCAGCGCGAGAGGGTGGCCGCACTGGAGTCAGAGATTGCCAGTAGGCCCGAAGCTGACGGAGCGCAGGGGAACGTAGAAGACAAGGAATCTTCCACTTGTAAAGCGGCGATTCAAAATCTAGCGCAGGCAGTCGCGGATATTGAGGCCGATTTGCAGACGCAGACGCAGACCTTGAACCGACTTTTGCAAGAGCAAAGAGAGAAGCAGCGAGAGCTAGACAAGCTAGAAGCGCAGGAGCAGGCAATCAAAGAATCGCAGGGGACACAGGCGACTGAGGTCCTAAAGCGCAGTGGCATTCGAGGACTGTGTGGCATCGTAGCCGAACTAGGGCAGGTGGATGCGGCCTATCAGCTGGCGCTAGAGATTGCGGCGGGCGGGCGGATGGGCTTTATGGTGGTCGAGGATGACCGGGTGGGCGCTCAGGCGATCGACTTGCTAAAGCAGCGCCGGGCGGGTCGAGCGACTTTCTTGCCGCTGAACAAGATTCGGGTGCCAAACTTCAAGCCTGTAGACAAGTGGAACAGACCGGACGGGTTTGTGGACTACGCGGTGAATCTAATTAGCTGCGACGAGAAGTATGCAGATGTGTTTGCCTTTGTGTTTGGCTCTACGGTGGTGTTTGAGACGCTGGCCGAAGCGCGTCGGAATATGGGCAGATACCGGATTGTGACGCTTGACGGTGAAATTCTAGAGTCTAGCGGGGCGATGACTGGAGGGAGTTTGCGATCGCGCGGACGATTACACTTTGGGACGGTAGCGGCTGGCGAGTCACAAGAGGCACAGGCGCTGCGCGATCGCCTGTCCGAAATCAACACCATCCTGATTCGCTGCGAGCAAAAGGTCAATCAGCTCACGCTCAAAGCCAAAGAAAAATCACAGGCGCTAGTTGAAGCGCGCCAGCAGTATCGCGAAAACGCGCTAAAAGCCGATCAGGCGGCTAGTCAAAGGCGCGCCCTCGAAGAACGGATCGCTCAATCTAAAGCTCAACTAGAAAGAGCCGAAAACGAGTACGCTCAGGCAACCACACGATTGAATGAGCTAGAGCAAACCCTACCGGAACAAGAACAGGCGCTTGCTGAAAAACGTCAGGAATTAGCAGCGCTAGAGGAATCGCAGACCCACAGCGAATGGCAGTCGGCGCAGGGCGCGGTGCGCATTCTAGAAACGCAGCTAAATGAACAGCAGCAACGGCTAAGGACTGCTGAAAAGCAGCAGCAAGACTTGATGACAAGCCAGCAGAGATTACAAGAAAAATTAGGCGCAGGCCGAGAGCAAATTACGTCCTTGCGCGCTCAGCAGCAGGGGCAAATCAATCAGCAGTCAGACATTGCTGGGCAGCAGCAGGGCTTGCAGGAGACGATTGCGCAGACGAGAAGTGCGATCGCCATCCTGGATGACAAGCTCAAACAAGAAAAAACCGCCCGCGACGCCATCGAACGTCAGTACAAAATCGAACAAAACGAACAGCAGCAAAAACACTGGCAACTGCAAAGACTGCAGGAAACCCAGACCCTGCGCCAACAGCAGCTTCATGACTTGCAGCAGACCATCGAGCAACAGGCGCTAGAGCTTCCCGACCCGCTCCCTGAAATTCCTGAAGAGCTCACCCTCGAAGACCTGAATAAATCTCTCAAGTCCCTACAGCGCCGTTTAGAGGCGCTAGAACCAGTCAACATGCTTGCCCTCGAAGAATACGAACGCACCCTAGAGCGGCTAGAAGAACTCACCGAAAAACTCACCACTCTCGAAGAAGAGCGCACCGAACTGCTCTTGCGGATCGAAAACTTCACCACCCTGCGCAAACAAGCCTTCAAAGAAGCCTTCGATGCCGTCAACCTCAACTTTCAATCCATCTTCGCCGAACTCTCCGACGGCGACGGCCACCTCCAGCTAGACGACGCCGTCAACCCCTTCAACGGTGGCCTCACCCTCGTCGCCCACCCCAAAGGCAAACAGGTCCGCCGCCTCGCCTCCATGTCCGGCGGTGAAAAATCCCTCACCGCCCTCAGCTTCATCTTCGCCCTACAGCGCTATCGCCCCTCTCCCTTCTACGCCTTCGACGAAGTCGATATGTTTCTAGACGGCGCCAACGTAGAGCGTCTGTCAAAAATGATCCAGCAGCAGGCCAAACTCGCCCAGTTCATCGTCGTCAGCCTGCGCCGACCCATGATCGAATCCGCCGAACGCACCATCGGCGTCACCCAAGCACGCGGCGCCTACACCCAGGTACTCGGCATCAATCTAGCAAAGGCGACTTGAAGATCTGACTACTCTACGAGAAGGCCAACGCCTACGACTCCGCTCAGCAGTTACCCCTTCGGCATTCCCTCCACAGCAAACGGAAACCAGTCAGATACAATGGACACCTAACAAGGTATAGTCCCTCAAGCTCCGCGCTGCCGTTTTGAGGCAATTTTTGATAAGTCATGACTTTTGAACAAAGCCGACTCCGCTCTGACATCGTAGGCACACAGGTAATTACCCGCAGTACGGGCCGACGTCTTGGCGTTGTCAGTCAGCTTTGGGTCGATATGGACAGGCTAGAAGTCTTGGCCGTTGGCCTACAGGAAAATGCGCTCTCAAAGGTGATTGCCAACAACGAGAAGGTCATGCTGCTCAGCGATATCCGGCAGATGGGCGATGTCATCCTGGTTGATGATGACACGGTGCTAGACGGCGATATCAACGTGGCGTCTTTTAGCAACATGGTCAACAGTGAGGTGATCACAGAATCGGGCGAAGTGCTAGGCCGAGTGCGCGGCTTCAAATTCGATGTAATTACTGGAAAACTAGAGACGGTTGTGGTTGCTTCTTTGGGACTGCCACAGATTCCCGACCAGGTGGTCAGCACCTATGAGCTGCCAGTCGAGGAGATTGTTAGTACTGGCCCTGATCGCATTATTGTCTTTGAAGGCAGCGAAGAGAAGCTAGTTCAGCTGAGTATGGGACTGCTAGAACGCTTGGGCTTAGCCAGTCCAGCCTGGGATAGAGGACTTAGCGATGGGTACGTCATGCCGACTTCAGCATCGAATCAGCTACCTTCTGGGATGAGGAACGAGGCGCGTAGAGAGATGCAGCGCGAGCGGCCCGCCGAAAGGCAGATGGAAAGACCGCGCGAGGACCAGCGCTGGCGAGAAGAAGCGCCCCCCCAAAGAGAATTTCAGAGGGAGACACAGAGAGAGCCCCAAAGAGAAATACAGAGAGAAGCGCCCAGATCACAGCGGCCAACTCAGCCAGATGTTGTAGACGTCCCCCCCACAGATGTCGATATAACGGGAGACATTTGGGATGAGCCGAATGGCCCAGAAAAAGAAGAGGAGCTAATCGAAGCCAAGCCGCTCAATCTTCCTAAGAAAAAAGTTATGGAATATGAAGAGGAATCGGATTACTAAGGATTAGCGAATCAGGACTAACCAGTAAGGACCAATCAGGTGAGTGCTAAGCAAACAGAAATTAAAAGCCTGTCGGTGATGGGGCTACCCGTCCATCAGAGCCAGCAATATATCGGCTGGCTCAACCATCGCATCCAAAAAAACAAGGGCACCCACGTCGTCACGCTCAACGCCGAGATGTGTATGCAGGCCCAGCAAGACCAAGCTTTGAGTCAGTTCATCAAGGAGGCGGATTTAGTGGTCCCTGATGGATCAGGAATTGAGCTATATTTTCGACTGCTAAAAGGACAACCGCTTGAGCGTTATCCAGGTATTGAACTAGCAGCCGATTTACTGAGAAGTTTAGACAATCAAACTAAGGTGGCTTTCTATGGCGGTAAGCCTGAGATTGTAGAAGCAGCTGCAGAGTACTGGCGATCGCAAAACCCCCAGCTAAACCTAGCTCTTGTCCAGCACGGCTACGTCAAGGGATCAGAATTCGACGATTTCCTAAACCAGTTAGCAACCGCATCACCTGATTTGATCTTCGTGGGCCTAGGCGTTCCCAGACAGGAATTTTGGATTGCCAACCACCGACACCTATGCCCTAATGCCGTTTGGATCGGGGTAGGCGGCAGCTACGACATCTGGTCTGGCAGTAAAGAGCGAGCGCCGCTACAGATGCGCAAGCTGCACCTAGAGTGGCTGTATCGGCTCTACCAAGAGCCCTGGCGGTGGCGACGAATGATGGCACTTCCTCAGTTTGCCTGGTCGTCCTTTTGGTATGGCCTGAAGGAGCAGCAGTAAGAAAAGTACTATGAAGCGACGTTGGTTTTTGGCTGGACTCACTTTACCGTTCGTTAGTGCTGGCTGTAGAGCCTCTAGTCGGTCAGATTTGGCAGCGCCTGACGCGGCGGAAGCTGCAACGGAAGCCGCGTCAGAAGCTGCACCGAAAGCTGTCAGGGGCGATATCAAAGTCGTTAGAAACAGCAAAACGCTGGTAATGGCTACCACGCCCAACTATCCACCCTACCAACAGCTAGAAGCCGACCCAGCAGCAGGCGATGCAGACACGCCAGAAAGCTCAGATCTAGAGAGCTCAGATATTGTTGGATTTGATATTGATATTGCGAACCTAGTGGCCGCACGTCTGGGCAGGCAGCTAACAGTAGTCAATTTGCCCTTCGATGATTTGATTCCGGCACTCACAGAAGACAAAGTAGATATGGTGATGGCGGCCCTAGCACCTAGCCGCAGCCGCAAGCAGCTAGTCGATTTCTCGAATATTTACTATCGCTCCCGGCATGCTTTGGTCTCTATCGAGGGATATTTGCGATCGCGCGATCTCAGCTACCAGACCATCGGCGTGCATACCCACAGCGTTCAGGCTCGCTTTGCCCAAAAGCTAGTCAACGGCGAAATTCCCAGCCTGACTATTGAATCCTATGGCAGTCTCTCTCAACTCTTTGAGGCAGTAGACATCGGCGAAGTGGCAGGTGCCATTGTCGAAGCTAACGTGGCCAATGACTACACCCAGCGCTACGCGGATTTAGAAGCGAACATCATACCGACAGAGAATCCAACTGGAAGCGCGATCGCCCTGCCCAAAAGCTCACCCTTACTACGTGATATCAACGCCGCCCTTTCAGATATCAAGGCCAGCGGCGAAATGGATCAGCTAATCGACCGTTGGTTCGGCTAACCCTGTCATTAACACCTGTCATCAACAATTAATGATTTAAGGGAACCTTAGCCTAGTGCGTTAGCGCCGCCTTCTTTAGAAAATGCCGCTATCGACCTGTCATACTCTTGCTGGTTCTTATTCCACCATGACTTCGCTGCTTACACCCCAGGCCGAGCACCAGGTTCCGCCAGCACAATCTACCCAGTCACCAGAAGCCTCGCCAAAGCCAGCGCCTATCATCGCGCTGCGCCAAGTCAACAAAACCTACGACAATGGCGCTCCTGCCCTAATCGATATCAATTTAAAGCTAAATAAAGGCAGCTTTCTTTTCATCACCGGGCCATCAGGCGCAGGCAAATCTACCCTGCTGAAGCTGCTCTATGGCCAAGAGAGACTAACGACTGGCCAAATCTATATCAACGGCCAAGAAATCACCTCACTAAAAGGCAACCAGCTAGCCATGCTTCGCCGCCGCATTGGCGTCATCTTCCAAGACTACAAGCTCATTCCTCGCCGCACCGTCGCCGAAAACGTTGCCTTCGTTCTCCACGCCCAGGGCTACTCGCGCCAAGAAATCGACCGTCGCCTGCCGTTGACGCTCAAGATGGTTGGCCTTCAGGGCAAAGAAGACCGCTTTCCTTCTCAGCTCTCTGGTGGCGAGCAGCAAAGGGCCAGTATCGCCCGCGCCGTGGTGGGAACGCCGCCGCTACTGCTAGCGGACGAACCGACTGGCAACCTAGATGAGGATAACGCTCGTCAGGTGTTTAACATTTTGCGCAGGCTCAACGGCATCGGCATTACGGTTGTGGTGACGACTCACAATGAACTGATGGTGCGATCGCTCAACTACCCCGTCATCCAAATCCGCAACCACCGCCTCCACCACATTCGCTAATTCACAGCTAAATTAATTCATTCGCAGCAGATAGACTATAGAGAGAAGCTTGCTGCAAACATAAAATCGGATGAAGCGTCACGTACTAGAAGCAGAACTAGCACCGGATGGTACTGTTCTCTTAAGAGATCTACCTTTTCAGCCAGGTGATTCTGTTGAGATCACCGTTGTTAAGCAAGTCGAGGATACCAAGCCTTTCATATCGGAGGACGCGCCCAAAGACTGGCGAAACGCTAATCCTCGATACTGGATTAGAACAGCAGCGGAGCGTATTTCAGAAAAGTTCGACCCTGAAAAGATTATTCTTTTTGGCTCATATGCAAAGGGAACAGCTACAGTCCACAGTGATATTGACTTGCTTGTTGTCTTTAAAGACGTCGATGACAAACGCGAGCGGGCGATCGCAATTCAGAGGCTGCTGACCGACAGCCCCATTTCAGAAGACATCATTGTTGCAACAGAGCAAGATATTGAAAAGTACAAATACTCGGTTTCTAGCGTTCTACGATTCGCAACCGAAGAGGGAAAAGTAATCTATGAACGAGCCCAATGAACGCCTAGAATCGACCGCAGAATGGCTCTCCTCTGCTAATGACGAGATTTTGACAGTTGAGCTATTGAGAGAAAAAGGACAGCAACTGACTAGTCAAATCTGTTTTCATTCACAGCTAGCTGCGGAGAAAGCCATCAAAGCTGGCCTTACCTTCCTAAATGTCGAATTTCCCCTTATTCATAATCTTGTCAAACTCAGCAATCTTCTACCACCCGACTGGGACTCTTTACCTGAGACAGAAGCATTAACTGTGCTGTCTGAGTGGGCGGTAAAGGGACGATACACACGAACCACGACTCGGCCTTCTATCGGTCAGTCAGAAGAAGCCTACCGACAGGCAAAAGCAGTCATTGAAGCGATCACTAAGGAACTGAACGACAGAAAATTTTCCTTGTAAAGTTATGAAGCCTGTCTGATACCGTTAGTAACTTAGTAGATCTAATCGACTCAGTAGATAAGTTGACCAATGCGCGTCATTGAGGTCTGCTTATTGAAATACGCTGAGTGGAACCACAATTAGCGTATTTCCCTTTCGCTCTAGAACGAAGACTTCTTGATCGGGTCCGATAGCAGCTTGTCGATCTTCGCACCGGGCTTGCCAGGAATTGCCTTCATAGATGACGCGGCCTATCTTTCCTGGCTGAATAGCTGTGGTGGTTCTAGCTTCTGTGGCTCGCCGTAGTGCTGGCGCTGTTCCCTTGGGTACAAATCGCTTGAATCCCCAAAAAGTCAGTGCAGACAGTAGCATCCACAGCACTATCTGATAGTTCAAGCCAGTAACTACCAGCGATAGCAGTGCTACACCAAATGCGCTAACGCCAAAAGCGGACTCTAAGAAAGCTGATGGCACTAAAACTTCCATTAGGCAAAAGACAACGCCAATAGCTATCCATATCAGGGCGGGATTCATGTACTTTGCGCACTTTTCGTCATTACTGAGCTGTGCGTTTGGGTATTTTTCTATAGCCTAGCCTAGAGCTCTACTGACAGTAATTCATCAGGAGGACACTCTATTAATTGAGCACAACTGGGCAGGCTTTAGCGTAATCCATCAAATTTATTTGCGATAAATCCCTTTTCCCTTACCATATACCTAATTTAACCGCAATCCCCTTTGAAAGCGTGATCCAAACAGCACGATCGAGAAAGACAGCATATGCGACTGGCAAAGTAAGCACTGGCAAAGTGAGCGCTGGTAAAGCGAGCAAGCCTGCCTTGAAACAATACGTCTGGGCATTGGGTCATGCCACGAACAAAGTTCCGATTGGGGATCTAGTGGATGGTCGTTATCAGGTGGTTGCGCCTTCTATTTGGCTAGACACTAGGCCCGAGCAGTCGCCCAAGGTGCCTGATCCGATTCCTGACTTTGTAGTGCCTTATCTCAAGGCTTATCCGTATCAGCTGAATTTGCCGGGCATCTATGGCATTTGCCATCAGGCGTCTGGTGAGGCGGTGCTGTTGCTGAGCAATGTACCGGTGAATCAAGAAGGGCATCTCATGCCTGCGATCGCCAAAGTTTGGCCTACAACTACGGCCTTTCGCCAGGTCTATTGGCTCTGGCAAATGATCAGCCTGTGGGAGCCGCTAAACGAATTCGGGGCAGCCGCGAGCCTGCTCAAGAAAACCAATATCCGCGTTGAGGCTTGGCGCGTTCGACTCATTGGCCTGTCTACTAATCCAGCCGAGCCTAGCTTTGCAGATCTTGCTGCCGCTTGGGAAAGTACCTATCTGCCGGGCGCTAAACCTGCAATTGCCACGTTGCTGCAGTCCGTCTGTCAGGCACTGCGCTCGGATGACGTAGATTTTGAGAGTGTAAAAGCCCAAATCAATGCTCAGTTGCTGCGAGAATCAGCGGGCGCGACGATGGAATTTCAGGTCGCGGGGGCAACGAGCACTGGGCCTACCATGAGCCAAAACGAAGATGCCTGCTATCCTAGCCGCGGTGAATTGCAGCGTATTAGCACAGCCGATCTGCCGCTGCTGCCGCGACTGGCAATTGTCTGTGATGGTGTGGGCGGACACGAAGGCGGCGAAGTGGCTAGCCAGCGTGTAGTGCGATCGCTCCAACTCCAGCTTCGCAGTCTGCTCACCGAAGCAATGAACCAGGCCCAGCCACTGGCGCCACGACTGGTCATAGACCAGATCGAGGCGGCCATTAGAGTTGCCAACAACCTAATCGTAGAGCAAAACGATCAGCAGGGCCGCGCGGCGCGGCGGCGAATGGGGACTACGCTGGTGATGGCGCTGGTGCTACCACAAAAGGTTGAAACAGCAGATGGCACAGCCGAAGTTAACGAACTGTATCTGACACACATCGGCGACAGCCGCGCCTATTGGGTGACCGCCGACCACTGTCAGCAGCTAACTGTAGACGACGACATCGCTGGTCGAGAAGTCAGTGCGGGCAATAGCTTCTACACAGCGGCGCTACAAAGACCTGATGCCCACGCGCTCAGTCAGGCAGTCGGCATGCGCGACTATAGTCAGCTCAAGCCGCATACTCAGCGGTTTTTGTTTGAATCGAGTGGAGTACTGCTGCTGTGCTCTGACGGGCTAAGTGACAACGATCAAGTAGAGGCATCTTGGGCTAACTACATCGGCCTAATCATGAAGCAGATTGTGCCTTTAGATGAGGCGGTCGATTCATGGATAGAGCTGGCAAATCAGCGCAATGGCCACGACAACGTAGCAGTGGTGCTGATGAATGCGATTATGACTCGTGAAGGCGAAGAGGCAAAAGCGCTGGCTGATACAGCTAACGGTGCCGCAACCGCAGAGGGAGAAGACTTGCCGCGCGATCGCAAAGCCATCGTCAACACAGGCGCTAGTCATTCTCATCCTTTAGTCAAAGCTTCTGGTCAGTCCCCTAAACGACCTGTTCCTCCGGCGGGGATGACTCCGGCCTCGCGCGCGCTGCTCTATGGCGAAGACGATGAGGACGACACAGCTCTCATGTCAGATGAGATAACAGTGACTACCCAACCAGATGGGACACCCACTACCAAAACGCGCGGCTGGGTCACTGCTTTGCTGGCACTGGTTGCCTTGGGTGTAGTTGGAGTGGTCGGCTGGCTACTCTGGAGCAAGTTCGACCCGTCTGCCCAGCAGGAGAATGCGCCTGAAGAGGTGGTGCCAGAAGTCGAGCCTAGTGAGTAAGTGACCAACGAAGCGAACTGACCAGCAGCCTACTGGAAAAGAGGGCAGAGCAGGTGGGGAACCTCGTTGTGAGAGAATGAGGAGACTGATTTGTTTTATGTCTCGTTATGAAAGTTGGCGATCGCGTCCGCGTCAAAGGCCCCCTTACGCTATTTAACCATCCTAAGTTTCGCAACAAGCCCCACAATGTAGAGGGTATGGAAGGCGTAATTTCGGATATCTTGACCGAATGGAAAGGGCGGCCTGTTAGCGCAAACTATAAAATCGTTACCTCTTTTGAAGTGGAAGGCGCCAAACGGCCATTCAAAGCCCATCTGCACGAAGATGAGCTAGAAATTATCGAATAGCCGCCTGAATACTAACGAAATTAAGAAGACTGCTGAGTAGGCCGAATCAATATGTCGTTGACCTCGACATGCGCAGGCTGCCCAAGCGCATAGATCACTGCCTTTGCAATATCTTCTGACTGGAGCACAGGAAACTGACCATAGGTTTCCTGTGCTTTTTCAGCGCTTTGGTGATATTTCTCGGCGAATTCAGTTTCTACAATGCCAGGACTCACCGATGAAATGCGGATATTGCTGTGCGCACTGCGCAGCTCACGCCTAAGCGTTTCACTCAAAGAACGCACAGCAAACTTAGTCGCAGAATAGAGCCCGGTAATAGCGGGCACCCGGTGCCCTGACATAGAGCAGATATGGACGATATGGCCCGAATTTACTAGCGTCATTCGCTGCACCGCCTCGCGGGTACAGATGCACAGCGCTAGCACGTTCACCTCTAGCATTTCTCGCCAGGCATCGGTATCTCCGCTCATCAGGCTTTCCTTATGACCCAATCCAGCATTATTTACCAGTACATCTATCTGTCCAAATCGTTTATCGACTGCCTCAAAAAAGCTAAGGATCTGAGCTTCGTCTCGCAGATCGACGGCCTGAGTAAGTACCGCGCTGCCGCTGGCCTCTAAGTCCGTGGCTACGTCGGTCAGACGGTCTTGGCGACGAGCACACAGCGCCAGGTCATAGCCTGCTTTTGACAGGTGCTGAGCGATTGCTAATCCAATGCCACTGGAGGCACCTGTGACTATCGCAACGGGTCTTTGCAGAGTTTTTGTCATCATCATTCTCTAGGAAATGCTAAATTATATGAGAGGATTATTACAACCTTTTAAGCAATTTTTTTGGAGAGAGCAAAATGGATATCCGCATCGTGCTTGTACTGTCACCCTTGCTCATCGCTGCAAGCTGGGCTGGCTTCAACATCTTTCGAGCTGCTATGGGACAAGTTCAGGATCTGTTGAACAAGAACAACGCCGTATAGCCTGACTAAATTCGATTTGCTAGGTTAGCTTGAATAAAGCCCAATTAGAAGGCCAACCTCAGCTTTGGAGGTTGGCCTTCTTGGACTATTACTTTGGACCGTTATTTTGGACCGCTGTTTTGAACCGTTACTTTGAACTGCTACCAAGATGTTCCTATTCGAACGGTCTCTGTCTAGAGCTTTAGCTGTCTTAGCTTGGGCATCAGCTGGTCGAATGCAATTCCACGGTGGCTAAACCGCTCTTTCTCAGAATTGCTCATCTGAGCAAATGTCTTGCCTTGAGCCGTCACAAAAAATATGGGGTCGTAGCCAAATCCGCCCGCGCCTTGGCCCTCGGTCAAGATCGAACCTGGGCAGCGGCCTTCTGTTTCTAGCACGATTGTGCCATCGGGCTTGGATAGTGCGATCGCGCAGACAAACTCAGCTCTTCTATCAGTCTCATCACCTAGCTCGCGCAGCACTCTGTTAATTCGCTCGGCATCGCTATCACCATAGCGGGACGAATAAACGCCCGGTGCGCCATTCAACGCCATCACTGAGAGTCCTGAATCGTCTGCGATCGCCCAGCTTTGGGTTGCGATCGCCACCTCCGACGCCTTCAGCCGAGCGTTTTCAATGAACGTCACGCCTGTTTCTTCAACCTCAATCTCCTCAGGCTTAAGCGCCAGCGTCCAATCCAATTCTTTCAGGTAGTCCTTCAGTTCGGCCAGCTTACCTGGGTTTCCAGTGGCGACAACAACAGTAGTCATAAAGCGAATATCAATAGCTAGTATTTGCGATTGAATTCCTAGGACAAGCAAGGGCTCGTATGGAATAGAATCTGCTGAGACTATAGCGTTTGTCACTTGACTGAGGTACAGTTCGCAGGCTGAAGGCCTTAATGGACAGCAGGTCAAGTGACTCGCGTTTCCCGGATGCATCCGGGAAACGCCATATACAAGGGCCTGCTGAGGAGTTGCCAGCGCTCGTCGGTGGGAATGTGCCGCCTCGCGAACCAGTCCGGGGGACTCGCGAACCACTCGCCTCGGAACCGAGGGAAAAAC
>JBCCOH010000138.1:0-12821 GCA_039111275.1 Cyanobacteria bacterium P01_D01_bin.1
AGCATTTGGATGGCAAGCGACATATCGATTGACGACCAATACTTGTGGGTAGCCAATCGCCGCCTGTCCATGCTCGTTGACTTTGCCCTCGAAATCGCGGACCAGCTAGCGAAGTCCGACACAGAACTGGCTTACGTTGCCGAGCTCCGCAATTGGGATAAGACCGAACACTGTAATGGCTGCGGCTTCTCGCTTGACGAGCGTTTTCCGACCGTCGAACATAAAAAGTTTTGGGCACGCGTCTTCTTCGACACAGCTAGGGCGGTATTCGACCGAAAACTTGGTAATCAGGATATTGCATTCTGGCAATGTTCAACGATTGGTGACTGTTACGTCGTTGGTCGGATGCTATGCTACGGTGTCCGTCGAGATTCTGGCTCGTCATGGTTTCCTGAAACGATCAACGCTTCAGAGCACACAGCGTTCTTCGACCGCATCGACACAAAACTCTGAGAAATGCGGATAACAATGACATGCACCAGAGCCGCCGATCCGGGCGTTTTGACAATGGAACAACCGCAGCGGCCCGGTGATGTCTGCCTTTATCTTCATCATCGCTCCAACCTGACTAAGTTTGTGGATTCACATTTGTTCTAGCTGATAGCGTACTATCAGATTAGAGTAAGTACTTGATCGAAGGTATTAGTCATCTTTTCACTTACTCCTATCTTATTCAGCGTGCGTCATTACATACTGTCAGGTAAGTTGTCTGGGTTAATGCTGAGCGAGCGTTTTGTAGCGATCAAATTCCTACCTGCATATGCCTACCCCTCATCGATGTAGCAAGCAAAGCGCGGAAAGCTACATGCATAGATGCGCAAGCAATGACGACCGCAGCGCTCTCTCACCCTTGCACTTCTGATAAGCTACTGAGTAAAGGAAAGCATTGGTGAGGTTGTATGACTGTAGGCTCCAATAGAAAAGCACCTATCTTTTGCACAGAAAGAGGGTTAACAATCGCTGGCACGCGCACTAGCCTTTATGATGTGATCGATCTCCTATAAGCTGATCATCCTCCTAAACTAATTTGTGACACGTTTAACCTTACGGAGACGCAAACTGACGCAGCTTTGTCTTACATTGAAGCAAATCAAGTTCAGATCGAGGCTGAATACTAGGAGGTTCTTCAGAATAGGAAAGAAATCCGTCAGTACTGGGAAAATCGTAACCGCGAACGCTTCGCTCGGATTGCAGCAATGCCACACAAGCCAGAACAAGAAGCGTTTTGGGCAAAGCTTGAGCAGCAGAGAGTGAAACGTGCCGCTCAAAAATAGTGACTTTCTTAGTTGACTACAACCTTGAAGGTTATGCGCTGATTTTTCTCAGTATATTAGCGAAGCGTGGTTGGCTTGAGTTTCAGTTTGTCACTCTTAGAGAGGCTGGACTGTCAATAGAAAGTAGCGATACTCCGTAGGAGTGGCCTTGCCATCGCCTAGTCTGGCGCTATGCTCAAGAACACGAATCGAAATCGCTGTAGACATTGACAATTACAAAGGGGTTAGTCGGCTATTTATTCCGTGATATTGCCGCTTGCGCTTGAGAATTACAAATGCGATTGCAAATGGTAAAAATTTTCTCGCAGGAATTGGCCAAAGCTCGGAAAGCTATATGTCTAGGTGCACAAGTCCAGATACCTAGAGTTATTGTATCTTTGAGCTAAAGCGGTAGGAAAAGTTTGATGATTGCTAATGCGGTTCGTGCGGTTACAGGGATCTCGGCTCCGGCTGACTATGAAGAGAAAACTCAGGCGATCGCGCGTCAGCTCCTATCCGATAGCCGAGGCAAAGGATCACTTTTCTCTTCTGTCGTTACCAAAATGCGCGACCAGCTTCGCTGGGACGACAAGCTGCTAGCCTGGACTATGGAGAACCCCGGCCTGCGGGTGCAGATGTTCCGTCTGATTGATTGCCTGCCCTCGCTGACGACCAAAGCAGAAATCGCCAGTCACTTCCAGGAATATCTAGGTGATGCCAGTGTAGAGCTACCACAGTCGCTTAAAAGCCTGCTCAATTTTGCGGATCCTAACTCTATACCCGCTCAAGTCGCGGCGACGACGCTGTCTGGCGCGGTAGAGACGCTAGCGCGCAAGTACATTGCTGGAGAGAACATCAAGCAGGCGCTTAAAAGCATTGAGCAACTGCGCAAGCAGTCGATGGCGTTCACGATGGATTTGCTAGGGGAGGCCGTTGTCACTGAGCGCGAAGCCGAAGCCTACCTAGATAAGTATTTAGATCTGATGATGCGGCTGACGGAAGCGTCTAAAGGCTGGAAGCCAGTCGTCAAGATAGATACCGCAGACGGTAAGCCCCTGGCAAAAGTACAGGTCTCGGTCAAGCTGACAGCCTTTTATTCTCAGTTTGATCCTTTGGATGTGGAAGGCTCTGAATCCAAGGTGGGTGAGCATGCTCGGACGCTGCTACGGCGAGCGGAAGAGCTAGGCGTAGCGGTTCACTTTGATATGGAGCAGTATCGCTACAAGGATGCAACGCTGGCGGCCCTGAAAAAGCTGCTGATGGAAGAAGAATTTCGCGATCGCTCCGACATCGGCATGACGCTACAGGCATACCTACGAGATAGCTACAGCGATCTAGAAGACTTGATTGAATGGGCAAAAGAGCGCGGTACGCCAATTACTTTGCGCCTGGTCAAAGGTGCCTATTGGGACCAAGAGACCATCACTGCCCGCCAAAACTACTGGCCGACCCCAGTCTATAGTCACAAGTCTTCGACCGATGCCAACTTTGAGCGGATGACTCGGCTGCTGCTGGAAAACAACGAGTATCTGTATGCGGCAATCGGTAGCCATAACGTGCGATCGCAAGCCCTAGCAATGGCGATCACTCAAACGCTAGACATTCCCGCCCGCAACGTAGAATTCCAGGTGCTCTACGGCATGGCCGACAGCCTTGCTAATGCCCTAGTCAAGCAGGGCCATCGCGTCCGCGTCTACTGTCCGTATGGCGATTTGATTCCAGGTATGGCCTATCTAATCCGCCGTCTGCTCGAAAATACGGCCAACAGCTCTTTTCTAAAGCAGAACCTAGAAGAGCGTCCGGCAGAGGAACTGCTAGCCGTTCCCGAATGGGGACCAGGCGATAAAGATGGCGACGACTCCGATGTTTTCACTCCCATCGCACTGCCTGATTCTCCAGTCACGCGGATCGACCCGGCTGCTGATACAGACTATGCGGTAGCAGAGAAAAGAAGTGAAGCCAACGCAGCGCTAGCGTCTGTGCAAAAGCAGCTTGGTAAACCCTACAGTCCGCTGATTGACGGCGAGTTTGTAGAGACAGCGGAGAGCGTTCAGTCGGTAAATCCAACCCGTCCATCGCAGGTGGTTGGTACGGTAGGACAGATTAGCGTTGAGCAGGCTGATAGTGCGATCGCCGCTGCTAAAACTGCCTTTGAGTCTTGGAAACGCACCCCGGCTAGAGAGCGAGCGGCCATTATCAGCAGAGCGGGCGATCTGTTAGAAGAACGCCGCCACGAGCTAAACGCTTGGATGGTATTAGAAGGCGGTAAGCCGTTGCACCAGGCGGATGCGGAAGTCTCAGAGGCGGCGGATTTCTGTCGGTATTATGCCAAGGAAATGGAGCGGCTAGACGAGGAAATTGATTACGATGTGGCGGGGGAGCGCGATCGCTACTTCTATCAGCCCAAAGGCATCGTGCTCGTCATCTCTCCCTGGAACTTTCCACTCGCTATCCCAACAGGCATGACGGTTGCAGCGCTCGTCACTGGCAACTGTGCTCTGCTCAAGCCAGCAGCCGTCACTTCTGTGATTGCCGCCAAGCTGACCGAGATCTTGATCGATGCAGGCATCCCCAAAGGCGTCTTCCAATATGTACCCGGACGCGGCTCCACCGTCGGCTCGCAGATGGTGAAGCACAAAGACGTGAACATGATTGTCTTCACAGGCTCGCAGGCAGTGGGCTGCCAGATCTATGCGGACGCGGCTATCTTGCAGCCAGGGCAAAAGCACCTGAAACGAGTAGTTGCCGAGATGGGTGGCAAGAATGCCATTATCGTTGATGAGAGTGCAGATCTCGATCAGGCGGTCCAAGGCGTGGTCTATTCTGCCTTTGGCTACAGCGGCCAAAAGTGTTCTGCTTGTTCTCGGGTAATTGTTGTTGATTCTATCTATGAGACTTTTGTCGCCAGGCTGATCGAAGCAACAAAGTCGCTGAATGTAGGCGATCCAATCGAGCCAGGTACAAAGGTAGGTCCGGTAATCGATGCATCGGCACAACAGAATATCAGAGACTACATCGAGAAAGGAAAAGCTGAATCAACACTATCCTTAGAAATGTCCTCACCTGAGCCGGGTTACTTCGTTGGACCTGTGATCTTCACAGATGTGGATCCACAATCAACCATTGCCCAAGAAGAGATTTTTGGCCCTGTACTCGCAGTGATGAAGGCAAAAGATTTTGAGGAAGGGCTGGCGATCGCCAACGGCACCAACTTTGCCCTCACAGGTGGCCTCTACTCTCGCACCCCCTCCCACATTGACCGCGCCTACACAGACTTTGAAGTCGGCAACCTGTACATCAACCGCACCATCACTGGCGCCATCGTCGCCCGCCAGCCCTTTGGCGGCTTCAAACTCTCCGGCGTCGGCTCCAAAGCAGGCGGCCCCGACTACCTATTGCAGTTCCTCGACCCCCGCACCGTCACCGAAAACGTCCAGCGACAAGGCTTCGCTCCTATCGAGGGTGTAGATTAGCAAATACGCTACAAAATCCTCAGACACAAAAGAAGCGGCAAAACAGAGACAGCAATCAGCAAAACGTGGAGGTAATTTTGTAACGCCGCCCGTCTGAAGATATCTCGGTTGCTGTTAAAAGGTTTAGGGATACTTCTGTTGAGTGCTTCTACTTCAGGCGCGATTACGTCCAACGCAGCACGTGCTCGCTTCTGATGCATTTTAATGAAAGCTCTCGTTCGTTGATTCCAACGTATAGCAATTAGGTTCGCGAAAATTACCACTATTGGCAGTCCTACTCCGCTCACAAGATTAATCTCGTCTATATCTGCAAACGCCAAGGAGAATGACAACACGCTAATAGTGACTATCACATTAGTCATAATCAACCTTTGCTGTTCCAGTTCTTTCATCCTGTCATACTGATGCCGGTAATACAGGCGGAAGTCTTCCTTGTCAGAAACCTGTTGTGTGAATAAATCTTTGGTCATACTTTCTACTCCTTCACCTCAAGTAGATTTCTTAACTGAGAAGCGCTGCGGTACGCTTATGGTTAATCTTTACGCCTAGAAAGAAGCGGAGAAACGTAGTCAGTTTAGCTATCTCCAGTTAACCATCTGTCTACAACCTGGTAAACTGCTGCGATCTCATCATCAGAGCGGTCATGTACTCTCATCCAATCTTCAAAAGGGTTCCCTCCCGCTAGGATCAACTGAAGCGACTGTTCAAACTCTCTTTCAGTCAGCGATAGCGAACTGAGAACTTCGCTCTTATCAAAAGCGATAACATCGTCAGTCATCAAAGCTAGCAGCTTTTGACGATGCTTTCTAGCAAGCGAAATTAGTTCATCGTTAATAGCAACCTTTCTTTCTAAGGGAAACCGCCGCAGCTCCATCTGTTTGTTTAGATGCTGCTTAACCCTGCCAACACCTCCAGCAGCCAGCCAGCTCTTCAAATCATCAATCGAGCTACCAGCCCATCTGAAACGGTCGGTGGCTAGTAGCTCAACGGCTTGCGAGAAGCAGCTATTTAGAAAGCTGCGCCAGTTGTCGTGCTCTAAGTTCTCGATCAGCGCCATTGGTAGTGAGCCTGTAGGTAGAACCAAAGTTCATAATTTTGACTGCTTCATTTTGACATGGAACTGTGATGTGAGTTTAATACGCTTCCTCGAACTGTGCCTACAAACGAACGTATTGGCATCAGAAAAAGCAGATACCTACAATGCAGGAGATTGAGAAAGAAACAGGGCGATCACACGGTAGCGTGCAAAATAGTCTGAATCGGCTGACTGACATCATTGTGATAGGGACTCATCTATTTACATGGCAGCCGATTTTGTAGGCTAATGTTCTATGGCCATATCCATCCGTCGCCAGTCAGTAAAGTAATCAACAAAAAGTCAATCAATAAAAGTGAGGATGAGTGAACTGATAGCCAGTCGCTTTAATTTTGGCATTGGAGACGCGGACATCCTTGCGGGTGCTAGGCTGCGTTTCATTCCAGGTTACCGGCGCGAGTGAATGGCGATCGCACACCCGATCAATCAGCTCGCGAATAGTCGGCACCTCATCTTGAACCAGATTGTACAGCCCAAATAGCTGACGCTGGCGCACCCAGTCGACCCCACCGACAATATCGTCGAGATGAACCCAGTTAGTCCCTTCATTCCCCTTTCCAGGTCTTGTTGTTCCAGCAGCTCGGCTGTATATCTTCTCTAACGTTCGACCAGGACCATAGATACCACCCAAACGTAAGATACAGACCTTTCTCTGTGGTGTGGTGGCAGACAAAAGCGTTTGCTCTGTGACTTCGACAATCTTTCCGTTTTCTGTCATCGGTTTAGGGGGCATCAGTTCGCTCACCCAGGCACCTTGATGGTCTCCATAAACCGAGCAAGTGCTGGTATAAATTAGCTGCTGCACATCAGTATTAGGAAGGATTTTTGTAACAGTTTTAGCTGTCTCTAGGTAGGTATCCTTGTAGCTAGCACCTTTGCGCAATCCTACGCACAGCAAGACTAGCTCTCGGTCGGACAACGCAGCCCGAAGCTGCGAGGCATCAGTGCCTACGACTATGCTGACCTCGTCTGCAATCTGACTGAGCTCTAGAACGCGTGATCGCCGAGTGGTGGTCGCTAGGACGTCGAATTCTTGCGATCGCCAACGCTTAGCAACAGCAGTGCCCACGTATCCACAGCCAATAATCGCAACCTTCATACAAACTCCATAAAAACGACAGTTATTTACCTGAGAATTAAGATTTTCTAACTTTTTTGGGTTCACTGCACACAGCCGTCATGATGAACGTGTTCAAAGTCAGTGTGAAACTTCTA
The DNA here is from genome assembly GCA_039111275.1 of Cyanobacteria bacterium P01_D01_bin.1. GTDB lineage: Bacteria > Cyanobacteriota > Cyanobacteriia > Phormidesmidales > Phormidesmidaceae > Phormidesmis. The sequence goes on from JBCCOH010000138.1 coordinate 7,038, forward strand.
TTGCAAGGTTCGGTGGCTCATACTCACTTTTTGAAATATTCGGACTACTGCTATATCTTCTATTAATCGCAGGATCTCTACTATGAAGGTTGTTGTTACACAAGATACATTTTTCAAGGCGCTGCCCATTCAAGCCGCCACGCTAAAAAGTAAAAATCTACCCGATCAGCTAGTCACCGTCTCAGCCGGAACCTCTTTAGAAGTCGTCGACTACCTTCCCTATGAAGGCAATCGAGAAAGCAGCGCTGACGATCACGTGTTTTTTCAACTAGCTGAGCCGATGGAAGGACATCAGGCGGTCCGCTGGTTTGTGTACGGACTACACGCGCAGATGGAAGGCACTGAGCCAGGAAATGATCCTAAAGACGAACCCGCACCGCCATCGCCTAACCTGGACGGGGACAAACCCAGTACTAAGCCAGTTGACTTCGGTCCAAAGATTTCCATTCCTGGGATCAGCAGGCCGGTAGGCATCTATGAGCCAGTTTACTTTGAGCCAACTGTGTGCAACTTCACTTGGTCAGAGATGACGAAAGGAGGCACTCGCATTCCTGTCAATGCCAACGTCACCATTCGGATCGTCAGGCTGTGCAAGTATCTAGATGAGGTGCGCACGTTTCTAGGCAGCAAGCCGATGCGCATTACCTCTGGATATCGCGACCCCGTCAGCAACCGTCGGGTAGGTGGTGCGAGAAGTTCTAGGCATATGTCCGGCGATGCGGTGGATTTTTGGGTCAAGGACATGGACGTTGTCGATGTCTTTCAAAAGCTCAAGAGCTTTCATCCCAGGGGTGGATTAGCTGTAGGTAATGGCTTCGTTCATTTGGATATGCGTCCAGGATCGCCCGCTAGATGGACTTATCCACGCGGTCCCAGGGTATCGCTTTGGTAACAAGTACGACAAAGCAGCAAGCGCTCTAAACTAGAAGCAGGTGAGACAGTAGTATATTTCTGTCTCACCTGCTTCTAGTTGTTAGCTTATCTATTTAGATTTAAGTGATTACGAGAGTGTTGTTATCTCACGTAGAAACTCATCTACATGAGAAACTCTTCTATATAAAAGATACGTGAAAATTTTGTGTAGGCAAAAAATCAGACTAGAGCCTGTACTTTTCTAAGCTCTCGCTGTTACGGGTTCCGCCGCTGACTCGACGGCCCGGTAGCCCTTGTCTTGGCGTAGAGTCTTTCTGGCTGCTTGAGTAGGTTGCCAACTGCTGAACAGAACCATAGGGGGACAAATTAGGGGCTACGGGCGTAGCCGAGGCGGCTCTTGCGATTCCTGACCAACTACTAAGGCTAATAAAGATAGATGCGCACGCGATTCTTCTGGTAATCATTTCTGCTTCGGTAGTTGCGGTGTGACGGAGATAGAACAGGAACTGTGCAAGGGATATATCGCACTGGTCTATATATTAGTCACGAGAGTACGAGACTACAAACAGAGAAGATACTGACTGAAAAAGATTCTGGAAACATCTTCATGTCAGTGTTAAGACGTGACAAAAGTAAGAGGATTTTGATCGTATCGGTTGCGAATGGAGATAGTTGGACCTTGTTGGGTACCCGCTAAACTTGCGGTATTTTCTAGGGCGGTGCGCAGATGTTTGGCAGCGTAGATAGACATATCGCGCGGGACATTGATGCGATCGCGCAGATATCGCAAAGCCGCATCACTACCCGCAGGCGGCTGAACGGATTCGCCTGTCATCATCGCGCTCAGCGCACAGCGTAGCGCCTGATCAAACAGCTGGTCGTCGGCTGGATTAGCCCTCACAATGTTTGCTCGGTGCTTGATTACTCTAGCAAGCGCCTCGGCCTTGGCCGTCTCGGGTTCTTGATAGGACACATCAGGCAGACCAAACCATGGGCCGTGATCAACTCGGCACTGATTGATTTTGGTTTGTTCCTCGTTATTCTCGTAGCAGCCTCCCATCTGAGGCGGCAGATCATGAACATGAGTATGAAAATCGCTCTGTGTCCCTCTATACGTTTCTCTCATTTCCATCGCATCAAACCATTTGGACAGATTTGGATTTTCTTCTCGCAGAGAATATCCTTTGTAATAGTAGAGACTAGCGTTCATTCTCTCTACATAGGGAGTAAAGATGACATCTGCCGTACTAAAATCCGATAGAAAATAGGGGCCAACCGTTGACGCTAGAGCAGCTTCTACTTTGACAACAGCATTGATAAACTGTTCTCGGTTGTTCCTTTCTTGCCCAAACCAGCCCGAAGGCTGACATAGCCAGCCGCACCACGCCCTAAATAATAGTCTTTCTAGCTGTCGTAAAGGAAGCACCTCAGGATCTCTCATACCATGCCCAAGTGTGCTAAAAGTCTCTTCTAACGCGATTAAGATATCGTCGCTTTCTGTAACAATGCGATCATCAATCGATAGTGCAGGCAACATTCCAGATGGCACTATCCGTTTATACCAAGCTTCTTTTTGACCGTAGCAAAACATAGTAACTTTTTCGATACGGTAGGGAATCTGCTTCTCTTCTAGCCATAGCCAAATCTTCTGGCAGTAAGGGCACCAGGCATGATTGTCGCGGTAGAGAGTAACGCGGGCATCGCTTTCGGATTGCCCGAATAGACGCAGTCGAGACTGGGCGTTGGTCGGACCGTTGGCGAGGTCTATGACGAAGTCAGTCAGGGCAGTGAGGTCAAGCCAGGAGAGAGGCATAGAAGGGATAAAGGATGAGGGATGAATAGGAAATGGGGAGTTAGATAATTGAGAGATCAGATTATCTGCTTTGGAAGATGTTTTGGACCATTTGTTTTTTGCAGGCGGCTGAGGCTTGGTCTAGCTCGGTAATTTCGGCGTCGGTGAGGTGCCAGCCGAGTGCGTCTGTGTTCTGTTGGACCTGCTTTAGGGTTTTTGCGCCGGGGATGGGGAGAGTGCCTTTGCAAATGCACCAGTTGATGGCGGTTTGTGCCATTGTTTTTTCTCTTTCTTTGGCGATAGCTTTTAGACAGTTCAGTAAAGGCTGAACGCCGAGAAGAATTTGACCGAGAGCAAATCTTCTCAGTCCTTTTGGTAGGTCAGATTTTTGGGTGTATTTCCCAGTGAGGAGGCCAAGCGCGAGTGGACTGTAGGCAATTAGCTGAATGCCGAGTTCGTCACAGACGGGTTTGAGCTGCAATTCTGTAATGGGATAGGTGGAAAGAAGAGAGTATTGAACCTGAAGAGTGCGAATTTCGATACCCTGATCGGCAAGCCGTTTGTGTGCCCAGACTAGGCGTTTGGGACCGTAGTTAGAGAGGCCAAGCGCTTTGGCCTCGCCCTGTTTGCAGAGTTCGGCCAAGCCGTCTAGCAGGGGCCCTTCTTGAAAGGGAAGGTAGTTGGCGGTAGACCAATGCATCTGCACCAGATCCAACCGTCCGAGGCGCGCAGCGGAGGCTTGGCCTGCTGCGACCATAGATTTTTTGGTGAGCCGCCAAGGATACGGGGCTAACTTGGTCGCTAGGCAGATATTCTCTTTGTTAGGGCCGTTGTAGCTGGCGTTGAACTGACCAAGAAGCTTTTCGCTTTGTCCGCTGAGCTTGCCAGTGCCGTAGGAGTCGCCCGTGTCGAAGAGGGTAATGCCGTGGCTGACGCAGTGGTTAAAGACAGCTTGAAGCTCGTCGTTCATACTCTCTTCGTAGTCCCAGAGTATGCGATTGCCCCAGGCCCAGGTGCCGCAGCCCATGGGGGGAAGTGTAGGAAGAGAATTGGGGGAAGCGGGCATGGGGAAGGATGAATGATGAAGTGGGAGTGGAGTTATGCCGGCTGCTTAGCGGCAGATGCCGTGGAGGCCGATGGCGGCTAGGATGGCGCTGAGCAAGGTCCAGATGCCGTCGGCCATGAGGTTGATTCGATGGATGTTTTGCTGGGCTTCGGCGACGAAGAGGGCTTCTAGCGTAGAAGCCTGTTCGATTAGGGCAGTGAAGTAGGCGTAGTCGCGCAGGAGCTGATCCCAGTCTTGTAGAGCGAAGTAGCCGAAGACGAAGACGCCAGTCAGGCCGGGAATTACGACCAGCACTAATAGAATGATTCGGCCTACAGAGAATCGCGAGCGATATCTATCTTTTTTCACATTTATATCTTTTTTCACATTTATCTTTGCTGACGGGATTGGTAAGATTCTACCTATAGCGCTCATACTTTAAATATTATTCGATGGATATAGCGGGTAGACCGTCTTGAGTGCGGACCGAAACATCAGGAGCGATAGATGAGCTGGTCGGACAGGCTACGACAGGGGGCGGTTGAGCTGTGGCGGGGGGCTCGGAAAGGCGTAGGCGATCGCGCCAACCAGTGGTTTCCCCCCGATGTCACCCAGCTACAAAAAGCCTATGCCGATGCTCAAACCCAGGTCACTCAAACGCTGCTAAAAAGCTTCAGCGTCAGCGATGAGCGGATGGCGGAAGTCTTGGCGAAGGTGCGAGCCGAGCTGCCGACCACAGAAGCGCTACTGATGGGCAAGCCACAGGCAGGGAAAAGCTCAATCGTGCGCGGATTAACTGGCGTATCGGCCGAAATTGTAGGGCAGGGCTTTCGGCCGCATACGCAAAACACAGCGCGCTACGCCTACCCTTCTGAAGAACTGCCGCTGCTGATTTTCACAGATACAGTGGGGCTAGGCGACATCGGCCAGGATACAGACGGCCTGGTTGAGGAGCTATCGAATGAGCTGGGTCACAAGACTCGGCAAGCTCAGATATTGATATTGACAGTGAAGATAAATGACTTCGCGGTCGATCAGCTCAAGCAGATTGCACAGCAGCTACGTCAAAATCATCTGAATGTGCCTTGCCTGCTGACAGTGACCTGCTTGCATGAACTGTATCCGCCCGAACAAGCGGATCATTCTGCCTATCCGCCGACAGTTGCAGCCATAGAGCGAGCTTTTGAAGAACTGAAGACATCTTTTGCAGGCTGCTTTGACCGGGCCATCTTACTAGACTTCACATTAGAAGAGGACGGCTATACGCCTGTATTTTATGGCCAGGATGCGCTTAGGGATGCGCTGGCAGAACTGTTACCGAACGCGGAGGCCAGGGCGATTTATCAGCTGATCGATGAGCAAGATCAAGCGAGCGATCAGTTAGGAACTTTGTATCGGGACGTGGGACGGCGGTACATTTCAGCGTTTGCAGTGGCGGCGGCAACGTTGGCAGCGGTGCCTTTACCCTTTGCGACGATGCCTGTATTGACGGTGTTGCAGATTTCGATGGTGGGGCTGTTGGGACAGCTGTACGGTCAGAAGCTGAGTCGGTCGCAGGCAGGGGGAGTGGCTAGTGCGATCGCCGGTGGATTCTTTGCCCAAGCGATTGGACGAGAGCTAATCAAATTCATCCCCGGACTAGGCAGTGTCGTCGCCGCGTCGTGGGCCGCTGGCTATACCTGGGCACTTGGCGAAGGCGCCTGCGCGTACTTCGGCGATTTGATGGGCGGCAAGAAACCAGACCCCGAACGGATTCAACAGGTCATGGCCGAGGCATTTGAATCGGCAAAGACACGGTTTCGAGAAAGTGGAAAGGAAGACTAGCCCTGACTCTTCTTTGACCTTGAACTTCTTCGACCGTGAATCTTTCTTGATAAAGAGATACGAAACGGCTGAAAGACAACGCTGCTCCTCGGACGAGCTGTCATAATTAATTAGACTTAATCGGAAATTGAAAAAACTGTTAGAATGCCGCCGAAGGACTCAGGCTGGCGAAGGAAGTCTGCGATGAAAATGCGATATGCAGAGTTGAAGACGAAGCCACGCACACTACGTAGCTTGACCGGCTTCAATA
>JBCCOH010000139.1:0-12806 GCA_039111275.1 Cyanobacteria bacterium P01_D01_bin.1
CGATAGGGCACCTGATCTGCTATCCGCAGATCCGATAGCATGGCGGTCGAGGTTGGGTCTAGTATGGCTCGAAGGGGTGCAGGCATGTATTAGCACGATAGCGACCTCTCTATCTTATAAACTATTGCACTGCTCTACTTAGAACAAAAAATCGACCAAGCCACCCAAAAGCAAACCGTCCTCCTCAATGCCGTGATTAGCCAAGCCTAAGCAAAAACCACATGGAATGAAGTATTTCATGCAAGGAAGGAAGAGGATCGATACTTCGCGAGAGTGGAACGGCGAGACTCTATAGGAGGAGTAGGGAGTAGGACGATCACACCACTTACAGCTCTTGCAGAACGATAGACCTAAGGAGAAGAAGCATCTTCTGTGGTGAGAACTAAACCGCGATAAACTTGCTCAATCGGAAAGCTTAGATTGATACTTTCTAGCGTCACTGTATCGCCTTCTTTGTAGTTGCAGATGATCCAATCACCAGCATTGTTCTTGCGATACAAGTCCATTTCTATTCGATCAGTGCTCACTAGCAAATAATCTTGCAAAACAGGATTGTTTCGATACAGCCGAAATTTTCCTCCTCGATCATAAGCTGCCGTACTGTCGGAGAGTACCTCAACAATTAGACAAGGATAGGTGATGTATTGAGTTGTTGTTTGATCGCGCTCATCACAAGTCACGCTCACGTCTGGATAGGTATAATTAGTGGTGCCGGCAATGTTAACTCTCAAATCCGAATTGCCAGGTTCGCAAGTGCTGCCCTCTAGATGATTAGCAAACAAAGTGATAAACCGGACAGAGATTCGACTGTGGTTCACGCTACCGCCGCTCATCGCGTAGACTTCACCGTCAATATACTCATGCTTTTCGAGCTGCTTTTCCTCCCAGGCAAAATACTCTTCAGGAGTCATTCGTGGGATACGTTCTTTTGCAGCAACCATGAGCTTCTCCTCAACTCGTCACACTACACAAACACTTATCCATACTAACTATTTCTTCGGCCTAATACAGCTCGTATTTCATTAGTTGGCATAGCAAAGCGCCGTTATGTACGGGGGTGCGTGAGGCTGACTTTAGGCCGATGTTGCTAGAAAGGGCTTTGTTGCCACTAAGGACGTAGGCGGTCCAGCCTTTGAAGCGTTGCTTCAGCACATTGCCGAGCAGTTTGTAGAATGCGCCGAGGTCGGTGTCTTTGCCAAGTCTTTCGCCGTAGGGTGGATTGCAGAGAAGGATACCGCTATCGGTGGGGGCTTCTACGTCGGTTAGCTCACTTTGTTGGAAGTTTACGAGATGTTCAATGCCGCATTTTTGGGCGTTGGTGTGGGCCTGGATCAGGACGTTGGGATCGCGATCGCTCCCCCCCACAAAAGCATCCAAATCTTCTTTCTGTTGTTCTTCCGCATTGGTCAACATACCTTCCCACAGCTCATCGTCATAATCTAGCCAGGTCTCGAAGCCAAAGCGCTCACGGAACAAGCCCGGTGCTACCTGCAACGCTTGCAGTCCGGCTTCTAAAGGCAACGTACCTGAGCCACAGAGCGGATCGAAGAATGCTTGGTCGGACTGCCAGCCGGATAGCCGAATTAAAGCAGCTGCGAGCGATTCTTTGAGCGGGGCTGCGCCGACGGCAGGGCGGTAGCCACGTCTGTGCAGACTATCGCCGGAGCTATCGAGACTAAGGGTGGCACGGTTTTTGTGCAGGTGGACGTTGATCCGCAAATCGGGTTCGTGGGTATCTACGTCGGAGCGAAATCCGAGAGCTTCGGTTTGTTGTTCTACAATTGCGTTCTTTACTTGCAAAGAGGTGAAGTGAGTATGGTTGAGCGCGTCGGTTTTGCCAGTGGCGGTGACGGCTAGCGTCTGATCTGGGGTGAGATACTCGCTCCAGTCGATACGCTGGACGCCTGCAAAGAGATCTTCGCCCGTGGCGCAATCGAATTCGCTCAGGCGCAGCAGAATTCTAAAGGGGAGTCTAGCCCACAAGTTGACTTTGTAGAGGAGTGTGCGATCGCCCTTAAACTCTGCTCCACAAAAGCCCGGCTTCACATCCTTTGCCCCCAGCCGTTCTAGCTCTTCTACTACAAGTGGCTCTAGCCCTCTAGCAACGGTTGCAAAATACTGGTTCATAATGTTCTCTGTTGTTGGGTGGTGACGAACTACTCCTGTGTTCGCAGCCAGTCCAGCAACAGCGCAGCTACCGGACCAGGCTGCTCCAACTGCGGCAGCACGCCAGTCTCTGATACTACCTGAAATCGCTGGATCGCTTCAGGGTTTAGCTGTGCCAATCGCCGACCGAGCGATACGGTGGTGAATTTGGCATCTGCGCCCCAGACAACGGCTGTCGGCACTTTCAGGGTTTTGAGGTAGGGCGTCAGGTCAAAGTAGAGATCGCCTCTGAGGAAGGAGAGGGCTGAATATTCCGCGTTTGGCTGCTGGGCAGAGGCCAGATAGGCTGAGATAATCTCTTCAGATAGGCGCTCTGGTTTGGAGAATAGGAAGTTTTCTAGGAAGTTGCGAACGGCTAGCTCACTGGTGGCGCCTAACGTGTAGATAATCGTATCGAGAAAAGGGGTGTTGATAATTGGTTCTGGAAGCCGTCTACCTGCGCCTTTGCCAAAGTCTCGGAAGCCGGAGGGGCAGGTGAGAAATAGACGGCTGAATAAGTGCGGTTTTTGGCTGGCGAGTTGGGCTACTAAGCCTGCGGTGAAGGAGCTAGCAACGGCAACAATCGGTCCATCAGCAGTCTGTGAAATGAATGATTCTAGGTTGACTAGGTAGTCGGCGACGGTGTAGCGGTGGGGTGGATGGGCGGAGGCTCCCCAGCCAATCAGATCGGGGGCAATGACGGTGTATTGCGAGGCTAGAACAGCGTACACCTTTGACCATTCGTAGGCAGAAGCACCGCCGCCAAAGTTGTGGAAGAACATGACTGGAGGCTGGCCCGATGCTTGCTTTGAGCTGGAAGGCGATCGCCATAGCGAACTCGCCTGCGTGTAATAGACTACCTGACCCAACTCAGTAAATACAGACTTTTTCCCGAATCCAGGGGGCTGGAACTTCAGCATCGCAATCCCGTTGAAATAACAGACCTATCCTAACGAGGGACGCACTACTGCTGCTTCTTGCTTTAGGCATCTCTTGTTCGCTTCCAAGCGCATTTTCAAAAGGGAGCATGTGCAAGCTGCACAGCCTAGCGCTGAGAAAACTGTGCGCGATCGCTCTTGAATTCCCCTAGTCGGTATCACTAATATTGTCTCTCAAAGCAAGCTGTTTTTTGAGGCAGTCCTTTGAAGCGATTCCTCGAAGCCGTTCCTCAAAGCAAACGCTTGTTGGTGCAAATTCTCTCGCTTATACGAGCGCGGCCTACGTGAAAAAACACTTCGACTATATTGTTCTTGGCTGTGGTGGCATTGGCAGCGCCGCCCTCTACTGGCTATCAAAGCGGGCAGGCGCGTCTGTTTTAGGTATTGAGCAGTTCCCGCTATTTCATCACAATGGCGGTTCCCAAGACTACTCACGCATTATTCGCCTGGCCTATCACCAAGAAAAGTATGCCAGACTAACGCCCTACGCCTACGAAGCTTGGGACGAGATTGCTGCCGAGTCGGGCGTATCGCCAGTGACGAAAACTGGCGGTGTGCAGATCGCCTACAAGGATCGCCCTTACCGTCAGATTGTAGAAGACTATGCGACGGCAATGGACGCAGCGGGAATTGATTACGAGCGGCTAGATGCGGACGGACTGCGTGATCGCTTTCCTCAGTTTCAGCCACAGGATGAAATAGTCGCACTCTATCAGTCGCAAACTGGCATCGTTGACCCTTCGCGAGGGAACGCAATTCACCTTTCTTTGGCCAGAGGATACGGTGCGACTATTCTAGATGAGTGTCCGGTCATTAGCATTCAGCCCAATTCGCGAGGGGAAGGTGTGCTGATCAAAACCGAGCAAGGCGCTTTTACTTGCGATCGCCTAGTAGTCGCTGCTGGCGCCTGGACTAGCACGCTGTTGGAATCGGTGGGAATGAGCGTGCCATTAGGCGTAACGCAAGAGCAAGTAACTTATTACTCTACCGTGCATCTGAAGGAATTCTCGATTGGAGAGTTTCCCGTTTTTCAGTGGAAAGACGACTACAGCTACTACGGCTTTCCGGTGTATGGCGAGGTCGCGACCAAGGCAGCTATTGACGCTTCTGGGCATACAGTCACTGCTAAGAATCGTACTTTCACGCCTGATCCTGATAGAGAGCGACAGTTAGAAAATTTCCTAAAGACTCAGATCCCAAACTTTGTTGGACCCAAGCTTTATAGCAAAACCTGTCTGTATGCCATGCCACCAGACCGAGACTTTATTCTCAGCACTTTGCCAGAGTATCCGCAGATCAGCGCTGCGGTTGGAGCAGGTCATGCCTACAAGTTTGCTAGCTTGCTGGGCAAAGTCCTCAGCGAACTGGCCATTGATGGTACTTCTAGACACGACATTTCGGCCTTTAGTTTCAATCGCCCAGCACTGCTAGAGCGAGACTTTGTTCCTTCGCTAAGGGTATAGAGATGCAGCGTCAAACGAGTTTTTCAGCGCCGCTGCCAGTTTCTTTGCCGTCGGTCTCCTTGCTAGATAGCGACTTATTGGATAGCTATCTGCCGGGAATGACGCTGCCACAGGCTTTCTACACAGACGCCAGTGTGTTTGAAACTGACATGCAGGCGGTGTTTCAGACGCAGTGGCTGTTTGTTGGACATAGCTGCGAAGTGTCTGAACCGGGGCAGTACTTTACGGTTGAGGTAGGCCATGAGCCTTTGATTGTGGTGCGCGATCGCCAGAAAAACTTACGCGCGCATTTCAACGTCTGTCGGCACCGAGGATCGAAGCTGACTTCAAAGCAGGCTGGCTGTACCAAAGCGCTTGTATGCCCTTATCACGGCTGGACTTACGAGTTAGAAGGAGAATTAAAGGCAGCTCGCTTTATGGGAAATAGCTTCGATAAAGCTGCCTATCCTCTGGCGTCTGTACAGGTACGGGAGCTGGCGGGGCTGGTGTTTATCTGTCTAGCGGATGACCCACCTGATTTTGAAGCGGCATTTGCGGCGATCGCACCTCAGCTATCACCGCATGGACTAGGCCACACCAAAGTGGCTGTGCGCGATCGCTACACCATCAACGCCAACTGGAAGACAATCATCGAGAACAACAGAGAATGCTATCACTGCCAGGTAGCGCATCCAGAATTCATGATGGCCAATTACGACGCTGGCCTGCCAGGGGATGAGCGTGATAGTGGCGATCGATTTGCCCAAAAGCTGAGTGAGTCCTACCGTCGTTGGGAGTCTCTAGGGCTTAGCCCCAAAGATGTTAGCTTTCCTAGCAAATCCTGGTTTAGAGTCTCTCGCTTTCCACTCAAAGCTGGATTTGTCACCGAGAGTCTCGATGGTCAACTGACAGCGCCGTTAATGGGAAGCTTAACCGACGCGGATGTAGGCAGCTTGCGGATCATCTCACTACCCAACTTCTGGGCACATGCGAACGCAGACTACGCTATGACCACAAGGGTAATTCCGATTAGCGCTAGCCAAACGCAGATAGAAGTGACTTTCTTGGTTCATGCAGACGCTGTTGAAGGAACAGATTACAATCCTGACAACGTAGCGGCTGTATGGCGAGCGACGAGCGAACAAGACTGGCAGCTCTGCGAAAACAACTATGCGGGCATCTGTTCATCGGCGTATCGGCCAGGAATGCTCTCCTCTGCAATGGAATCTTCGGTAGCTGCATTTCTTGACTGGTATTTAATGTTGCTGAAATCTTGTTCTAAAACTAAAACAGAGAACAAAAAATCCTTATCCATGGAGCCGATAGCACTTAATCGCCGCGTCAAAGTTAGAGAAATGAACGGCGTCTTTTAGACTGAGGTTGCAAACAGATTCGAGACTCTTGATCCGGTTGAGCAGGGTATTGCGATGAACATAGAGGGCTTTGGCGGTGTCTGCCACCGAACAGCCTTGCTGAAGGTAGGTTTCTAGCGTTTCGAGCAGCGCCGTACTTCGCTTTTTGTCGTGCGCGGCTATCGTGCGAACGTGCTGTAAGTAGAGATTGTTCTCTCTGAGTTCTGGAGAAAGGTGATACAGCCAGTGGAGTATGCCTAACTCGTCGAAGGCGATCGCACCGACTTCGCCTAGCAAGATACTAATATGAGCCGCTTCTTGAGCCTGAGTGTAGCTTTTTCTCAGTCTTTCAGCAGCCGTTTGTGAGATAGCATCGACTGTGCCAATACCAATCACCAAAGAACTATTCGGATGAGTCAGAGCAGTTAATATTTGATCTGCTAGCACCTTTGCGCCTGTAGCATCTTCAGTCTCTAGAACAGCAACGAGATGGTCCTCGCGAACGAATAGTAAATAGGATAGGTAGCTTCGGTTTATTAGCGGTCGGATTAATTCTTTGAGCGCCTGTATCGGCGTGACGGAAGCATTCGCATATTTAATTACTAAAACCTGGTGGGCACGATTCCGATGGTAGTTCAGTCTTTCAGATTGATCTTTTAGCTGGTCAGAAATCTCACTATTTTCTATTAGCAATTGAGTAAACAGATCGCCTTGGAGCGTATCTTCTACCGTCCGAACGGCCTGCTCTTTGACTAGGATCAATGCGGCAACGGTGACGCCGTGGTCTAGCGTCAGCCGATCGAGTGGCATTAGCGGCTGATCCCCAGCGCTCAGCCAGATATAGCCATAGATCACCTGATTCACTACAATCGGCGCCACCATTCGATCCATCTCCATCCCCAGCTCAGGCACCGACTTCACATACTGCGGCTCAGCCGTTTCGACCAGCTGGCTGTAGATCCGCGTACTGATCAGATAATCCATCATCTCTGGCGTCGAGCGCCCAATCGCCAGACTCTCTTGCCAAACGCGATCAATGCTGCCAGACTGAGCCGACGCTAGCAGCTGAAAAGTAGGTGACTCAATAGTGACCGATCGATGAAGCTGCTTTGATAGCTGGTCGGCTAGCTCAGTTAGCGAAGCACCCTCTAGAACGAGCGTAGTTAACCGCTGATTGATTTCGGCAGACTGCTGAAGCAGGGCATAGCGCTGATCGACCGTACGGCTAAGGATAGTTTCGGCAATCTGAATGAATAGCAAGTCGGGCGGCGCTTCAATAATGGGCAGTCCCAGACGCTCAGCATCTTCGCGAATCGCCTCTGGAATATGGTCAAAGTAATAGCCTGTGCTAAGCACTAATCCTGCAAACTTCAGCTTGATTAGTTTAGAAACTAGCGACCTTTGAGTTTCCGGTTCTCTATAGAGTCCTAAGCCGCTAGTGAGTAATAAAACGCCTTCGCGCTGCCATTGATAGTGTGCGTTTGTGATATCAACAACGTGCACCCATTGGATTATATTGTCTAGCCCTGAGCTGCCAGCCACTAGCCGAGTAGACGAAAAGATCGGCAGTTCTAGAGCTTGACGAACGGTAAGTACATCCATGATGCATTTTTGCAAATAGAGCAGACATATTTATTTAGGTTTTTTATGTACTTATTTCGCTATTCTGAAATTAGTTTTGTAATTAATGAAACAGACTGCTATTCCATATCGAAATATTCTTCTAAAAAGTAATAGTTGAACGATATGTAGATGCATTTAGCTCTCTAGAAGTAGCTCTCTATAAAAGATTGTCTAGAAAGAGTTGTCTAGAATGGGTTGCATGAAATCTGGTTTGTATAAGTTCTGATCTATCAACATGCGAACTAGCAAGGAACAGTAAAAGAAAGTTCCAAAAAAGTCCCAAAGAAAATGCTTCAAAGAAGTTTCAGAGAAACAGTTATCCGAAGCAGTCATTTAAAGAAGTCATCCAAAGAAGTCAACAGGGAAATGCCATGATGCCAATGATTAAGTTCGATGATGTTGTCAAAGTCTATCCTGGCTCAGCAGCGCCTGCGGTAAAAAACTTGACAATTTCTATCCCCGAAGGAGAGACTTGCGCGATTATCGGGCCTTCTGGCTGTGGCAAAACAACTGCCATGAAGATGGTGAACCGCCTGATCGAGCCGACGACCGGGGCTATCTTTGTCGGCGGCAAGAACATCTTGAAACAAGACACTATTGAGCTGCGGCGCAATATTGGCTACGTCATTCAACAGATTGGTCTCTTTCCCCACTTCACTATCAAAGATAATATTGCGCTGGTACCGCAGATGCTGGGCTGGACCAAGGCTCGCACCTATCGTCGGGTAGACGAGCTGTTGGATATTGTCGGCCTAGATCCGGCGCAGTTTCGTGATCGCTATCCCAGACAGCTCTCGGGCGGACAGCGGCAAAGAGTCGGTGTGGCCAGAGCGCTAGCTGCCGATCCGCCAGTGATGCTGATGGACGAGCCGTTCGGCGCGATCGATCCGATTACGCGCGATCGCCTACAAAACGAGTTCTTGCGTCTGCAAAATCAGCTCAAGAAGACCATCATGTTCGTCACTCACGATATTGACGAAGCCCTGAAGATGGGAACGCTGATCTGCATTTTGCAAGTGGGCGGCGTCTTGCAGCAGCTTGACACACCCAAAAACATTCTCGCTAAGCCTGCGAATGACTTCGTTGCTGATTTCGTCGGTTCGGATAGAGGGCTAAAGAAACTTACCCTAGTCAGAGTAGGAGAGGTCATGCATGCCACGCCGACTCTAGGCACCCACAACGAAACTGGCGCTGAGCTAATGAACCGCATGCGCCGACACGAGATGGAGAGCCTGTTCATTGTCGATGACATGCAGAAGCTGATTGGCTACGTCACGCTAGACGACGCTCAAAAGGATCTAGGTAAACCTGCTCACGTCATCGCTAGCCGCACGGTGGCGACAATCGAAGAAGAAGCGACCATGCGGGATGCTTTCTCAGAGATGCTGAGCTATGGCATTCGCTTTTTGCCTGTGCTCGACAATCAGCAGCGGTTGGTTGGCATGGTTTCGGCAGATGATGCACAGAATTTGATTAAGCAGAGAGCGCCGGTTGCTGCGATCGCTCTATAACCCGTTCTAGCCCCGAACACAGCTTGAAATACAGCTTGAAACACCAGCTTCAAAATATATTCTCTGGAAAGCCAGCCTCATGGAAAATCTGGTCGAGTTTTTTATCAGCGTCAAAGACGGTCTGTTGTACTACGTTCCCGGCGTAGGACGACCCGATCGGGTTATGGAGTTTCTGTGGGGGCATCTGTTAATCACATTTGTCACCCTGATATTCGCCGTTTTAATCAGCATTCCGCTAGGCATTCTCATTACCAGAGTCCGGTCTCTCTATGACCCGGTGATCAAGCTAGCTGGCATGCTTTACACCGTCCCTAGCCTGGCGATGTTCGGCGTGCTTGTGCCTTTTTTGGGCATTGGGTTTCCACCCGCCATTGTGGCGCTGACGCTCTACTCGCTCTTAGCGATTATTCGCAACACAGCAGTGGGCATCAACGGCGTAGACCAGTCCATCATCGAGGCGGCCAGGGGAATGGGCATGCGTAACAGCAGCATCCTGATGAAAGTAGAGCTGCCCTTGGCGCTACCTGTAATTTTCGCTGGGATTAGAATCGCCACAGTATCTACTATCAGCCTAGCGACGCTGGCCTCCTTCTTTGGCGCGACTAGCCTAGGCAACCTGATCTTTGAAGGGATTTCGGCAGGGGGTACTCGTAACGACAAAGTGGTCGCCGGAGCGATCGGCGCGGCGCTGCTGGCAATTCTGTTTGACCAAGTCATCAGCCGGATTGAGCGGGTTCTACCTGGCTCGGCAGCAACAAAATAAGGAGACCTCTGAATAAGAAAGTAAGAGAGGAAAGTATATGTGGGCAGAGATCGCCGATTACATCATCACCGAATCCCAAGTATTTACAAGGGCGCTAGAGCAGCATCTAGCCATTACCTTTATTGCGCTGGCTATTTCCATCGTGCTGGGCCTGGTGCTCGGCATCTTGGGCTCTCGGATCGTATGGCTAAGAGAGACCCTACTGACGGTAAGTAAGATTGGCCGGACGATTCCTAGTCTGGCGATTCTGGCGCTAGCGCTGCCGCTGCTGGGTATTGGCAGGCCACCCGTGCTGCTGGCTTTAGGGTTTATCGGCACCTTGCCTGTGCTGATAAACACGACCATCGGCATCGAGCAGGTCGACGCCGATACCAAGGAAGCCGCTAGAGGCATGGGCATGCGCGACCATGAGATTCTACTAAAGCTAGAGCTGCCAATTGCGGTGCCGATTATCATGGCCGGGATTCGGACAGCGGCGGTCGTCGTGGTTGCCAGTACGACGCTCGCGGCGTTCATTGGCGGCGGTGGACTGGGCGATCTAATTTTGCGAGGTCATTCGCTAGGCAGAGATCATGTCATGCTCGCAGGCGCACTGCCTGCCACGCTACTGGCTTTTTACTTTGAAGAAGCGTTCGGACGATTGGAAGGCTGGGCGACGCCAAAAGGGCTGAGGGACGAACCGGAGGCGGCGGTTGGTATCCTGTCCGTACTGCTGGCGGTAGCCGTGATGCCCTTGATATTTGGCGTGCTGCTACCGTGGGATATTACGACTGATAGCGCCGGGACGCCGACCGTGCTGACAGGACTGCACAGCGAGTATCGAGCGATTGGGCTGCCTGTTCTGCTGATGAGTCTGCTGGCGGCACTGCTACCTAGACCCAACAGAAAGTCAAAGTCTGCGTTTGTGATGGCGGTGGTGACAGGTGGGCTGGCGATCGCATCGCTTGTGTGGCTGATAATAGGCGTGGCAACTTCCGTGGGTCAGCTCAGAACTGGCCTAATTCTGACGCTGTTTGCTGTATTCAGCATCGCCTTGATTGCCGGGTTCGAGCTGATTAGGGCCTATCGCGCTCGGCAGGCCAATCCTGCTCGTCTGCGCGAGGCGGTTCCGTCGGTGTAGAATTCTTTTTCGTAGGCTCCCTACGGGATAATCTGTTGTTCTAACTTGCTTTATTTGGAGACTATTCATGCTCAAAAGACGTGTCTTTGTCAGTGTTTTACTCGGGGCCTCGATGGCCGTGCTCAGCGCCTGTAGCGGCAGCTCTGGCGGTCCAAAGATTCGCGTCGGGGCTAAGGATTTTACCGAGCAGTACATCCTAGGCAATCTCTATGAGATCTTGCTAGACGAGTCTGGATTTGACGCAGACTACAGCTCCGTAGGCGGCTCTAGCGAGAATCACCAGGCAGTAGTGAACGGCGATATCGATATCTATCCCGAATATACTGGCACGGCGCTACTGACCCATCTGGGCGGAGAGTTCGACTCCAGCATGGACGCAGACACCGTTTACAACACTGTAAAAGAAGCCTACGCTGAGCAGTTCAACCTGGCCGTTCTAGATCCAACCGATTTCAACAACACCTATGTTCTGGTGATGACCAAGCCAAAAGCTGAAGAGCTAGGTATCAAAACGGCAAGCGATTTGTCTACCAAGGGTGGTGAACTCAAGTTTGGCACCACGCAGGAGTTCACAGAGCGCGATGACGGCCTGCCCGGACTCAAAGACACCTACGGCGGCTTCAACTTTGAAGAAGTATTAGCACTCGATCCGGGTCTGTTGTATGCAGGCATCGAAGAAAACGAGATCGACGTGACGACTGGCTTTGGCACGGATGGACAGATTGCGGCCTTTGACTTACTAGTGCTAGAAGATGACAAGCAATTTTGGCCTCCCTACCCAGCCGCTCCGATTGTCAGACAGGAAGTTCTCGATGAGAATCCAGAGATTGCAGACCTGCTCAACCAGCTCTCTGCCGCAATTGACGCGGACACCATGCAGACGCTCAACTGGGAAGTTGCTGGCAACGGACGCGAACCCGATGAGGTCGCGCGCGAGTTTCTAGAGAGTGAGGGTCTGATTGGAGGATAGAGTGTCGGATACCAGTTGCAGGCGCTAGCGGGCAGAACATCACCCAAACAGATAGACTGTCGCCTAAACAAATGGACTACACCGATCGGACTATTCAATTTATTGAAAGCCTTCAGTGGGAAAGCCTACCGGCATCGGTTCAGCACCAGTCTAAGCGGTGTCTGCTAGACAGCCTAGGAGCGCTTTTAGCAGGCACTCAAACGCCGGTCAGTCGTCTAACGTCGGCTTTTGTTCGAGAGCAGTTTAAAGGCGATGAAGCCACAATTCTAGGGGGCTCGGCTGTTGAAGAGAATCGTTTTTCTACAGGCCGCGTCTCTATGGACCGCGTTTCTATGGGCCGCGTTTCTACAGTCGGTGCGGCGCTAGCGAATGGGGTAGCTGGAAACGCACTCGATATCGATGACGGATACCGATTGGTGAAAGGGCATCCCGGCGCTTGTGTGTTGCCAGTTGCGCTAGCCGCAGGTGAAGCAGCAAACTGCTCGGGAAAGGCTTTTTTGACTGCGTTTGTAGTTGGGTATGAGGTAGGGATTCGAGCTGGCCTAATTCGTCATGCTAACTCGCTGACCTATCACTCGTCGGGCAGCTGGGGGGCGATCGCGGGTGCGGCAGTAGCCAGCAAACTCTATGGTCTCGACCCCAAGACTATCCGCCATAGCCTGGGGACTGCTGAGTACCATGCGCCAATTGCCCCGATGATGAAGGGGATCGATACGCCCTCAATGGGAAAAGACAGTATCGGCTGGGGCTGTATGGTGGCGATGTCCTCAGTACTGATGGCGCAGCAGGGCTTTACGGGCATTATAGCGGTTCCCGAATGAGTGAGGTACGATTCTAGCAGTACTCTTCAGGAATGAACCAAAGTAGTCATGAAAGCATACTCGCTAGACTTTCGAGAGAAGATAATGGCGGTCTACCACGCAGGCGGGACTTCGCAGCGTC
>JBCCOH010000140.1:0-12748 GCA_039111275.1 Cyanobacteria bacterium P01_D01_bin.1
GCATTCATCGAGATAATACTGGTGACATCACCTTGGAGCACCACGTTGTAGCCTTCTGGATAGATCCGAAAGCGCTGTAGCTGCTCATGCAGATCGTTGAGCGTACAGGGCTCATCGTTGATGTAATAGTTCGAGGTGTAGGTGCCCTGTGCGGTGACCCGCAGTCGCCGAGTCACTTTCCATTCCTGCGGCGTTGGTAGGGTCAGAAGCTGGCCGCTACCGTTGCCGTTGCCATTACTGCCGTTGCCGTTGCTACCGTTATGTCCATTCTTGTCTACGCCGTTGCTATCAGTATCTACGCCATTGCCATTGATAGGAGTAGTTAGGACATCGGATTGTGGGTCGTTTGTGGCATCTTCTTCCCAATCGTCCAAAGGCTGAAAGTTTCCGGCCGTATCCGATTCGATAGCGTCTGCTTTCGGTTCTTCGGCTTCTTCGGCTTCTTCGTTACTGATTAGCCTGTCTGCGACATCGCCAATATCAAAAGTCGCCGTGACAATGGTTTCTACTGTTGAACGGCGCTTTGCTTGATTTTGGTTGACCAAATCGGGCAGTCGCTCTGCTCGCATCCCCCGAGAGCTGGCTAGTCCCAAACAAAACAAGAGCGAGTCTAGAATATTTGACTTGCCAGAGCCATTGGGTCCAGAAATAACTGTGAACCCCGGTAGCAGCGGTACATCCGTTGTCCCGCCGAAAGATTTGAAATTAGAGAGTTCGACTCTTTTTACGTGCACGCAGGCGGCGCACTGAGTAGTGCGTACGGATGTACCATCAAAAATAGCATTGAATAAGTCGTATTCTTAGCAAAGAATGGTGAAAAGATCACCCTTTTTCACACAATGTCGCTAAACCCCGGTGATTTCTCTGAACCTGAGCCGTTCGACTTGAACTCTTTTACAGGGTCTCTTTAGCCTAGGCTATTCGAGATGTCGATTTACTTACGTAACTTCTTAAATGTGTCTTTCTCCAAATCACCTGTGCCGACGCTATTAACACCGACACTGCTTGGTTTTGATCCAGGGCGCGATAAGTGTGGTCTAGCAATTGTTGGTCTAGATAGAGCGCTTCATTATCATCGGGTGATTTCATCCTCAGACGTATCAGCTGCAATCCAAAACCTGCGAGGAACCTATCCAATTTCGTCGATTGTGATGGGTGACCAGACTAGCTCCAAACAGTGGCAAACGCGGCTCGGCGACTTGCCGAATGCGCCTAGAATCATGCTGGTAGACGAGCGCTATAGTTCTTTGGAAGCGCGCGATCGCTATTGGGAAATGTACCCTCCCAAAGGCATCAGCAAACTCCTCCCCCAAAGCCTGCGCAGCATCCCCAGACCCATCGACGACATAGTCGCCATCCTGCTCGTAGAGCGCTACCTAAAAAGACTTTCTGGAGACGACTAAAGCCATAAGGACTACTCCCCATTCATCATTCCTACTGCTCTTCCACTTCTCTTCAAAGCTCCGCGCGAATCGTAAACGAGTAATCTCCACCCGGCTCTAGCTGATAGTCGAACTGCTCTAGAAATCGACCTAGAGGCTCTTGAATTAACGCCCTACCCAAAGATGGTTCTACCGTCAGCTGTCCCATTCGAAAGCGCCACCTGAACCGCCATTCAAATTCGTTCGCACTCACTTCACCTTCAATCCGGCCATTTTGCCAAGACTGGTGAGTGATTCGGACATAGGCAGTCGTAACAGGCAGTTGACTCGAACTCACGCGACTCAGCAATCCTCCATACAAAAAGAGATAAACATACAAAAAGAGATAAACATACAAAAAGAGATAAAAAGGGAAAACAAATAAAAGTTACACAAGGAAAATACGGCTACATTCTTGCTATTCAAGCGGTCGCCTTTGACGCTAGCCTATAGGCTAAACCCTTCGCCTTTTTTTATCCATCGTGCCTAAAGTTGGCATCATCTACAACGATATTAAGCCGGTAGCTGCAAAGGCTGCCGAGCAGCTTGCTGAGCGATTGAGAGAACAGGCTTACGAAGTCTGCCTGACTACGGGCATCGCTGGTATCTTAGGCTACTCTCAGCCGGGCAGGCCAGTTTGCCATACCCCTGTCGAGAGTCTAGTACCGACAGGGTTTGATCAAAAGATGGATTTTGCTGTGGTATTTGGCGGGGATGGAACTGTACTGTCGGCGTTTCGACAAATCGCACCCAAGGGCATTCCGCTGCTGGCTGTGAACACAGGGCATATGGGCTTTTTGACCGAGATCTATCTCAACCAGCTCAATGACGCAGTTGATCAGGTGGTTGCAGGCAACTGTCATCTAGAAGAGCGGGCGATGGTGTTCGTTAGCTTGCACAGTCAGGGACATCTGAGCTGGGAAGTGCTGTGTCTAAACGAAGCCGTATTGCAGCGTCAGCCGCTGACGAGTATGTGTCACTTTGAGGTGCAAGTCGGTCAGCATGCGCCAGTTGATGTTGCGGCGGATGGCATTATTATCTCCACGCCGACTGGATCTACGGCCTATTCGCTATCTGCCGGGGGGCCGGTGATTGCGCCTGGGGTGTCTGTCCTTCAGCTAATTCCTATTTGTCCTCACTCGCTGGCCTCTCGCGGACTGGTGTTTCCAGATCATGAGCCAGTGACGATTACGTCTGCTAATCCAGAGACGCTGGTGATGGTGGTTGATGGCAATGCGGGCTGCTATGTTGGGCCAGATGATCAGGTGACTTTGGTGCGATCGCCTTACACCGCCAAATTCATCCGATTAAAACCACCTGAATTTTTCCGCGTGCTTAGAGAAAAGCTAGGTTGGGGACTGCCCCATATTGCTAAGCCGACTTCGGTAGAGCTACCCTGAGCGCAAGCCTAGTCAAAACTGTTTTTCCTATTAGCTGTTTTTCCTTATTCATTTGTCATGAGCTCGCCCCCCGCTCTGCCTAACTTGCCATCGGACTCTCTTGGGCCGACGCCTCATTCACCCACTGTCCTGGTGCTAGAAAGCGACGAAATCCTAGCGCACAGAATCGGTGTCGATCTGCACGAGGCCGGGTATATGCCAATTGAAGCCCACAGTCTGCGAACCGGCCTAATCCAGGCGCGAACGGCGATGCCAGCGTTGATTGTAGTCGCCAAACGGCTGAGGGAAGAGTCAGGTTTAGATCTTTGCCGCCAACTGCGCAATGAGAAGAATCGCATTCCGATCTTGCTGATGATGGCCCATGACGAGCTGAGCGATCGCGTTGACTGCCTAGAATCAGGCGCCGACGACTACTTTCTTGCCCCCTACCGCAGCGACGACTTCATCACCCTGGTCAACACCTACCTAAAGCCAGAGGCTGCGAGCAGCGAACAGCTTCGGTTTGCCGATATGGTCCTAGATGTCAGTCAGCGGCAGGCCATGCGAGGCAATCGCCTGATAGAGCTAACGATGAAAGAATTCGAACTGCTGAAGTATCTCATGGAGCACCCACGCGAGGTGCTGACCCGCAAGCAGATTCTAGAGAGCGTCTGGGGATATGACTTTATTGGTGAGTCCAATGTGATTGAGGTTTATATTCGCTATTTGCGGCTAAAAATAGACGGAGAAAACGAGAAACGCCTCATTCAAACGGTGCGTGGTGTAGGCTATGTTCTGCGAGAAAGTTGAACTGACAATTCATGAGCAGTCATCTCTGTGGAGGTGCGGGTAAGTATGTGCAAAAACGGTATGTGTCGAAACGGAATGGCTACCCGATTGGCAGTCGCGATCGTCTTGTTTTTTCTATGTCAGGGTACGCTCGCTAGCTGCACTATGTCTGTCGATCCGACGAGCTCAGAAGGAATGACCAATGAGACAATCCCTAGCTCCGACGAGTCGACAATCACGCTCAACGGCCCAGGGCAACTGCTGCCCGTAAGCGCAGTAGCCCGAATGCGAGGCGAAACTTTTAATATAGAAGTTGCTAAAACCGCTGAAGAGCAGTCCTTGGGGCTAATGTTTCGCTCGGCGCTACCTGACAATCGCGGCATGCTGTTTCCCTTTAGCCCCCCTAGACAGGTGAGCTTTTGGATGAAGGATGTGCCAGTAGCGCTAGATATGGTGTTCTTGCGATCGGGTGAGGTGGTGGCGATCGCACCAGAAGTACCTCCTTGTCCAGCACTGCCTTGTCCTTCGTATGGACCCGATGGTGAAATTGTCGATCAGGTTTTGGAACTCCGCAGCGGTCGCGCTGCCGAAATCGGTCTGCAACCAGGCGATCGAGTTGAGATTGAGGCTTTGCCAGGCTACCGTCTCTAGCGATAGGGCAGATAGAGTCGGTGTGCACCTTTGTCTTTAGGCGCTGAAAATCTATCTTTAAAGTGCTAAATTCTAAAGAAAGTCTTAAACTGCTCAAAAGAAAGAGGTATTTTTCGTTTGTTCTACCGTAGAATCACTGAACTAAATAAAAACTCTTTTTCTTAGTTTCAGTTAAGGGATCAAGGAAAAGGGCTTAATAAGCCACAAGTAACACAGCCTCTACCAGTCCATGATTTCGAGCGATTACACAAAGCTAGTTCAGTTCTTGCAGGAAGAACTTTCTATTCCGTCCACCTCTATCAAGCAGGCACTACAGCAGTGTCAACAAGATTCCGCGCCGTTGCCGATGGTGCTATGGCAGCAGGGCGTGCTGTCGCTAAAGCAGCTAGAGAGAATATTTGACTGGATGGAAGTGGCGTAGGCTCGGGAAAAAGGGCAGATCGAAGCAGATCGTGATCAAAAAAGACCGTATCGAAAAAAGCGTACTAAAAGGATCGTAGAGAAAAGCGTACGCAAAAAAACTAGCTGACTTTGCCGAAACGGCGATCGCGCCGCTGAAACGCTTTCATAGCCTGGTGAAATTCTGATGTATCAAAGTCGGGCCAGAGCGTATCTGTGATGTAGAACTCCGAATAGGCTAGCTGCCACAGTAGAAAATTGCTGATCCGCATCTCGCCGCTGGTTCGAATCAGTAGATCGGGGTCACTGATGCCTGAAGTGTACAGATGACGGCTAAAAAGCGACTCGTCAATGCTCTCTGGGTCGAGATGACCTTGCTTTACCTGGGCTGCGATCGCCCGGCAAGCCTGCAAAATCTCCTGCCGTCCGCCGTAGTTTGTCGCAACCGAAAAGCGAATACCCTGATTTCCCTTTGTCAGGGCAACTGCTTTATCAATTTCCTTTTGTAGCGTTTTAGGCAGTGCTAGCAGGTCACCGACAAATTCGATGCGGACATTCTCTTCCATCATTTCCTTGAGCTCTTGGCGCAGTACCCGCTCGAACAGCGTCATCAGAAAATCAACCTCCTTAGTGGGTCGTCCCCAGTTCTCTGTCGAAAAGGCATAGGCGGTCAGTGCCCCTATCCCCCAGTCTCGGCAGCAGCGCAGCAGCCTTTTGAGCGTGTCTACTCCTTTGCGATGGCCCATAATTCTAGGGAGTCCTCGCTGCTTTGCCCAGCGACCATTCCCATCCATAATCACCGCTACATGAGTGGGCATCCGACCCTGCTCCAGGTCAGCAGGCAGTTGCGAAGGGTCTAGCTGTGAAGGAGCTAGCTGTGAAGAATTTGCAGCTTTATCTATGGCTTTAGCCGTCATTTCTTTTCCTGAGGGGTGGGGCTAGGGAGTTTTTCGCTGGGCTTACGTTTGAGCTTGCGCTTCAGTGCATTTAGGAAACGGATGCCTTTGAGGCTTAGCCGCTTGCCTAGGCTGCGAAGCTGTGGCGCAACCGTATCAGCATCCCCCGAAGGCGAAAACTTTTCTGTTAACAATTCTTTTAGTTTACTGCTGGTCAGGGGCCGATTCAGCGTTCCTTTTTCGGCTACTGAGATAGAGCCCGTCTCTTCTGAGACGACAACACACAAGCACTGCTCTACCCTTTCGGTAATACCCATTGCCGCCCGGTGCCGGGTGCCTAACTGCCTAGAGGCATCTCGCTCGGAGATTGGCAAAATGACTCCTGCCGCCAGTACCCTAGAGCCGCGAATCAGCACAGCACCGTCATGCAGCAAGGTCGTGGTCTGAAAGATAGTTTGTAGTAGCTCTCTAGATAGTTCTGCGTTGAGCCTGACACCCGGAACTGAGAAATCGCTCTCTTCAATCGGATCGTCTGTTTCTAAGATCATCAGTGCCCCGGTCCGATTTTGAGAGAGCCCTTTGACTGCCTCTACTAGCTCGTCAATGACACTGTTAGCAGTCGATAGATGACTATCTTGACCCGCGAAGAGCTGAGCGATTTCTCCTTTACCAATGGACTCTAGTAGTCGCCGAAAGTCAGCAACTAGCATGACGGCCAGTGAGACAGAGGCTCCCAGTAGAATCTTATCCATCAGAAAGCTCAGCACCCGAAGACCCAGAACCTTACTGAGTAGCGTGGCTGCCATTAAAAGCATCAGTCCCTGCACCATCCACATCGTGCGGCGATCGCGAATCACCGATAGCACTGTATAGACCAGCACAAAGACCAAAGCGATATCAATGAAGGTGATGTACAAGAGTCAGACCGATTTCACCTGAATTAGATATCCAATCCTCGTATCCTACTGCGCGCCAAGGTTTATTGGGCGGTTTATTGAGCGGTTTGTTAGGCATCTACCGAGCAGCCGACTTAAGCGTATCTGGCAAGCAATCGTGGCTCATCAGATCCGCGTAGGTTTCTCGGCGCAAAATTAGATTGGCCTTACCTTGGTTGACAATCACAGCCGCCGGACGAGGAACGCGGTTGTAATTAGACGACATGCTGTAGTTGTAGGCGCCTGTTGCGGGGACCACTAGCACTTCGCCTGCTGTTAGCGCCGGTAGAATAGCCGAATGAATGACCACATCTCCGGATTCGCAATGCTTTCCGGCGAGTGTCACTGTTTCACTTAGCGGGGCAGACATCTTGCTAGCTGCTAGAACACGATACACCGACTGATAGGTGATCGGACGCGGGTTGTCAGACATGCCACCGTCGATCGAGACGTAGCTACGGATGCCGGGCACCATCTTTTGCCCACCCACTGTGTAAGCCGTGACGCAGGCAGAGCCAATCAGCGATCGCCCCGGTTCACACAGCAGCCTTGGATAGGGAAGATTATTAGCTTCACAAGCTGCCGCCATACTTTCGCCAACGGTCTTTGCCCAGTCGTAAATACTCGGCGGATCGTCAGACTCTGTGTAGCGAATGCCTAGACCGCCACCAACATCAATTTCTTTGATCGACAAGCCGTACCTACTGGCAGTTTGGAACCAGCGCATCATCACTTCGGCTAGATCGCAGTGCGGCTGCAATTCAAAAATCTGTGAGCCGATATGAGCATGCAGGCCGATGCAGTTAAGATTCCCGGTCTTGTTGGCAATA
Organism: Cyanobacteria bacterium P01_D01_bin.1; assembly: GCA_039111275.1. Lineage (GTDB taxonomy): Bacteria > Cyanobacteriota > Cyanobacteriia > Phormidesmidales > Phormidesmidaceae > Phormidesmis. The sequence continues at coordinate 7,301 of JBCCOH010000140.1, forward strand.
AAATCGAAGACCTCCTCTAGCTGGTCCGGGTCGAAGCCAAATTTGCTGTCGATGTGCCCAGTTCGAATGTATTCGTGAGTGTGGCATTCAATGCCTGGGGTCAGACGTAATAGGATAGTGGCCATTACACAGGCGTCTTTGGCTAGCTGGTCTAGGGTCTTCAGCTCGTGCCAGTTGTCTACAACGATGCGGGCGTTGGCGTCTAGTCCTAGCTGTAGCTCTTCGGTAGATTTATTATTGCCGTGGAAGTAGAGCATTTCGCCAGTAGCGCCAGCGGCGATCGCAGTACTCAGCTCTCCACCGGAAACAACGTCGATGGCAATGCCTTCTTGAGTGGCGATCGCACACACCGCCAAGCAGCTCCACGCCTTAGACGCATAGACAACTAGAGACTCACCAGGATAGTGCGCTTCAAAAGATTGCTTGTACTGGTGGCAAGCAGTCCGTAGCGTTTGCTCATCTAATATATAGAGAGGCGAGCCAAACTCTTCGAGCAGATCAACCACATCGCAGCCGCCCACAGTCAGATGATCCTGGTCATTGACCTTGGCGCTCAAAGGCAAAAGGGTCTGATTAGGCGATGTATCAGCAGAAACCTCTCCCAAATATTGCAGGCTAGAAGCTAGAAGACTTGATTGGATGGGCGCTGCTGAAATCGTAGAGACCATAGGAGAGTATATAAGGATTAGAGATTATCTAATCAGTGTACAGTTGGTAGCTATGTAGATAAACCGTGCTTTGAAAAGCGAAATAACGATGGCTTCGATTGCACAGCGTAAGGTAGCCGCATCGAGCTCTGATTTTTTCTCAAAATTTGTCGTAGGCTGTCTGCCGATGATCAAAGCAGACATTCCAGCCGTTCTGGCTCTAGACGAGCGCTGTCTCGGTGGATTGTGGACAAGATCGGGCTATGAACGCGAGCTAGATAGCGAATATAGCGATGTATTGGTCTTGGTAAAAGCGCGCAGCGAGGAACTGTTTGACCAGCGGCTGAGTCAAGAATGTAGTCAGTCAATAGCTGCTGTAGAACCAACCTGTCTCAATAGTCTCAGTCTCGATAATTCCAATAGTTCTGATGCCAATGCGCAAAGTGAGAAAGAAGGGGAAGGTAGAGCTAACTCGATAGAGCTTTTGGGCATAGGCTGTCTGTGGGCAGTCCTAGAAGAAGCTCATATCACTACGCTGGCGGTTGAACCTCGCTACCAGAGGAAAAAGCTGGGACTGCTGCTGCTGACTCAGCTATTGCTCAAGGCGTATGATCGGGGTCTGACTAGAGCAACCCTAGAAGTGCGTCTGTCGAACCAGCGGGCGCGATCACTCTATCAGAAGTTCGACTTCAAAGAAGCAGGAGAGCGTAAACGCTACTACGCTGACGGCGAAAATGCTCGGATCCTATGGTGTAGCGGACTGCAAACCGAAGACTGTTTGGCCCAGATAAATTACTATCAATCGCAGTCCATCAAGCATCTAGGCGAAACGCAAAATTATCGCTTCTATCGTGATTGTTCTCATACACAGAGCAAAGCGTAGATATGCACAGAGCAAAGCGTAGATATACACAAAGCAGAGCGCAAACAGGTACCAAAGCCTTTTCTACAAAGGCAATCGATATAAACTTAATGATTTATTCTTGATCTTGCTAGCAGAAACATTCGACTTTTTCTGTTGCTTTCGCGTCTTTATTTCAATCGAAAGACACATCTATTGTTAAATTCTGGAAAACTCCATTTTTCTCTCACAAAAGAAGCTGAATTTCATAGGGAAGTAGTGAACACCGCCCACTCTCCACGATTTTTTGCTGTGCTAGAATCTCCATAACCAGCCCGTAGCAGGTGATGGAAAACCGCCATGTTTGAACGCTTTACAGAAAAGGCCATTAAGGTCATCATGCTCGCTCAAGAAGAGGCCCGCCGCCTCGGCCACAACTTTGTTGGCACTGAGCAAATACTTTTGGGACTAATCGGGGAAGGTACCGGTGTAGCCGCAAAAGTTCTTAAATCCATGGGGGTTAATCTCAAAGACGCTCGCATCGAAGTCGAAAAAATTATTGGTCGTGGCTCTGGGTTCGTGGCCGTTGAAATCCCGTTTACCCCCAGAGCAAAGCGCGTCCTTGAGCTATCGCTTGAGGAGGCCAGACAGCTAGGTCACAACTACATTGGAACAGAGCATTTACTGCTTGGATTGATTCGTGAAGGTGAGGGCGTTGCTGCCCGTGTGTTAGAAAATCTTGGAGTTGATCTGTCTAAGGTCCGTACTCAGGTGATTCGGATGCTGGGTGAAACTGCTGAAGTTTCCGGTGGCAGCGGTAGCCAGGGCAGAACCAAGACGCCGACGCTAGACGAATTTGGTGCGAATCTGACTCAGATGGCCTCGGATGGCAAGCTCGATCCGGTGGTTGGGCGTCAGAAAGAAATTGAGCGCGTTATTCAGATTCTAGGGCGCAGGACTAAGAACAATCCGGTGCTGATCGGTGAGCCGGGCGTTGGTAAGACTGCGATCGCAGAAGGGCTCGCCCAGCGCATCGGTAACAACGACATCCCAGACATTTTGGAAGATAAGCGAGTTGTCACCCTCGATATTGGCTTGCTGGTCGCCGGGACCAAGTATCGCGGCGAATTCGAAGAAAGACTTAAGAAAATCATGGAAGAGATTCGCGCCGCTGCGAATGTCATCCTAGTGATTGACGAAGTCCATACGCTGATCGGTGCAGGTGCGGCTGAAGGTGCAATCGACGCGGCTAACATCCTTAAGCCCGCACTTGCTAGAGGCGAGCTGCAGTGTATTGGTGCGACGACGCTAGATGAGTACCGCAAGCATATCGAGCGAGATGCTGCGCTAGAGCGACGTTTCCAGCCAGTGATGGTAGGCGAGCCTAGTGTGGATGAAACGATTGAAATTCTGCATGGACTGCGTGATCGCTATGAGCAGCACCACAAGCTAAAGATTCTAGACGAAGCGCTAGATGCTGCTGCCAAACTCTCTGATCGCTACATCTCTGATCGATACTTGCCAGATAAGGCAATTGACTTGATCGACGAAGCGGGCTCTCGCGTTCGTCTGCTGAACTCTCAACTGCCACCAGCAGCGAAGGAGCTAGACAAGGAGCTGCGCCAGGTACTGAAAGATAAGGACAATGCTGTTCGATCTCAGGACTTTGATAAGGCCGGAGAACTGCGCGATCGCGAAATGGAAATTAAATCCGAAATTCGCACCATCGCCCAAACCAAGAAAACCGAAGACGCCGAAGATACCAAAGCAGACTCACCTAAGGTGACCGAAGAGGACATTGCCCACATCGTCGCTTCCTGGACAGGCGTTCCGGTCAACAAGCTCACAGAGAGCGAATCCGAGAAACTGCTGCATATGGAAGACGTCCTACACCAGCGTTTGATCGGCCAAGACGAAGCCGTTAGAGCCATCTCTCGGGCAATTCGTAGAGCGCGGGTAGGACTAAAGAGCCCCAACCGTCCAATTGCTAGCTTTGTCTTCTCAGGCCCAACTGGCGTGGGTAAAACCGAACTTGCCAAGTCGCTGGCGACTTATTTCTTCGGCGCAGAAGAAGCGATGATTCGCCTCGATATGTCCGAGTTTATGGAGCGTCATACCGTTTCTAAGCTAATTGGTTCGCCACCGGGATACGTCGGCTACAACGAAGGCGGTCAGCTCACAGAAGCCGTCCGTCGTCGTCCTTACACCGTCGTTCTCTTTGACGAGATCGAAAAGGCCCACCCGGACGTATTCAACATGCTGCTGCAAATCTTGGAGGACGGTCGCCTGACCGATGCCAAAGGCCGCACAGTAGACTTCAAGAATACGCTGCTGATCTTGACTAGTAACATTGGTTCTAAGGTCATCGAAAAAGGTGGCGGCGGTCTCGGCTTCGAGCTAGAGGCAGACCAGGCTGAGTCTCAGTACAACCGCATTCGATCTCTGGTCAACGAAGAGCTAAAGCAGTACTTCCGACCAGAATTCTTGAACCGCTTGGACGAGATTATTGTCTTCCGTCAGCTGACCAAAGAGGAAGTCAAAGAAATCTCTGTCATCTTGCTCAAAGAGGTCTTCAGTCGCCTAGGCGAACAGGGCATCACGCTAGAGGTCACTGACAAGTTCAAAGACAGACTAGTCGAAGAGGGCTACAACCCCAGCTACGGTGCAAGGCCGCTACGCCGTGCGATTATGAGATTGCTAGAGGATAGTCTGGCAGAAGAGATTCTGTCTGGCCGGATTCAAGACGGTGATACGGCTGTGGTTGATGTCGGTGAAGATGGCAAGATTGTCGTCAATTCTTCTAAGACAGAGACCCGTGAGCTGATTGCGGCGGACTAGGGCAATTTCGAGATGGAAACCCGCATGAGCAAAGTGGGGAGGTAGGGAAATAGGGTATGGGGGGTGACGTGAAATCCCCATTACCTAAGCCCCTATCTCCCCACTTTTTGTGTGTCTCCCCATTTCCACACCTGAAAACTGAGCCTTTTCAAGAAGTTTTGTAAATAGAAGTAACGCTGTCTTGCGCTCCTCAGCAGCCAAAATCAATAATTAGAAAGGGTCTAGATTAGAAGCAGCTTCTTCGCTTCGCGGCCAGACTCAGAAATGATGAAGACGTAACTGGTGGAGTTGCCATGATTGGTGGGATATTCGAGACGATTGGTAAGACTCTGGGGGTTGGTAAAGAAAAGTATTTTCTAGAACTGGATGACGCTGCCGAGGAAACGGCAAAGGGCATCAAAAAATCAGCGACTTCTGCAACGAAAACAGCTAAGGCCGCTGTAGAGACTGCAAAAGAAGCAACTGTCGAAGTTGCGCAGAAGGCTCAAGAGCTAGTAGCTGACACTGCTGATGAAGCTGAAGACAAGGCAAAAGAAACCGCTGACACTGCGGAAAAGGCAGTAGCGAAAGGAAAGAAGACTGCGACTAAGAAAGTAGCTAAGACTGTGGCGAAGGGCAAGCAGGCTGCGAAAGAGATGACTGAGGTAGCTGAGGCGCCTGCTCAACCTACGGCTCCGTCTAGGCCTTCGGTCGAGGATTTGATTGCGAATGCGATCGCCGCCACAGAGCCAAAGAAACAAGCTGACAGTAACGGCAAAGTTTCAGAAGAAGTCCAAAACTTTGCTACTGACTATCTGATGACACCTAGCCGCGCTAGCCGCCGTCGCCCAGGTCCTAGCCTGTCACCATTTAAGGACATGGCCAAAGAAGCAAACCCTAGACTAAAGGGTTGAGCAGACTAGAGCTAAACAGACAAAAGCTAGAGCTTCGCGTCAAGTTCGACGATCCAATTCGACGCGATAAACCTTAGGGGCACTAGCATTGTACGTGTTTAGCGTCCCTATACGGTTAGCAGTAAACCCGTTATGAAAAAGAGAGCTTAAGGTAGAAGTCTACCGATTCATAGTCCTCGTTCATTGAGAAACGCGTCACTCTCTACCAATCAGTATCGCCCGGAAGCCA
>JBCCOH010000141.1:0-12737 GCA_039111275.1 Cyanobacteria bacterium P01_D01_bin.1
ATGATGTCTTTGAACGTTGCGATCGCTACCAACAGCAGCGGTAGTATCAGCTGGGATGAGGAATAAATCCGACTAAAGCATCACCAATCCTGCTCGAATACCAACGCTGACAGCTTCGGTGCGGCTAGAGACATTGAGCTTCGCTAGGATCGCGCTGATGTGGAACTTCACTGTGTGTTCAGAAATAACTAGCGCCTTGGCAATCGCCTTATTAGAAAACCCGCTTGCGAGCTGATTGAGCACCTGAATCTCTCTAGGCGTCAGCGGCTCTACAACAGGATTGGCTTCAGCCAGAGTAGAGAGCCTATCGCTATGAGCAAAGAGAACTTCCGTAATATCTGGATGCAGCACGTTTAGACCGCTGACAACTGCTGAGACCGCGCACCTTAGCTGGTCTGCTGAAGCATCTGTCGGCACTACGTTGACACTGCCTGTTCCAATCAGCTGCGTGATGCCTCCCTGTACTGACAATTCCGCTTCCTTCTCTATTAATAGCAATATGCTCAGCGTATATGCTATTGGTAACTCTTCAAGTATCTGTAGAATAGTTTCGCTGTCTGCCGCCTCTAGCGTGGATAGCTCCACTACCGCTAGGTCAGCTCGTTGGGTTTGCAACCAAACCTGCAAATCCTGTAGCCCACCGAGCTGAGCGACTATCTGAGTAGTGACCGTCTTTAGCATCGCAGCAATGCCCGCTCTGGTCACAGCCTGAGCTGCACAGACAACAATTTCCATCGCCTATCGCTCACCGACAACAACGGAGATACTGCGAAGCTCTCCACCGCGCAGTACCTGAATTTCTAACGTTTCGCCAACGCTTTGCGGTCCTAGAAAAGACTGCACCTGCTTCAGGCTCTCTAATGCTTCTTGGTTGATAGCAAGCATCACGTCGGCTAGCGCTAGACCTGCCGTATCAGCGGCGCTATCGGTTTCTACACTAACGACTAGAACACCTGCGGACTGAGTAAGACTGTGCCGTTGCTGTACATTCTCGGGGAGTGAAATCACCTGCATTCCCAGTCCTAAATAGCCTCGTGAAATTTTGCCGCGCAGCTGTAGCTGGGAAACGACAGCGGTCACATTAGACGCTGGTATTGTCAGAACTTTGCGTCTAGGACCAAACGTGTTGAAACCAACAATCTGCCCTCCGGCGTTGATCAGCGGGCTGCCTGCACCGCTGCGATAGAGGTTGAGATCGACAGCGATGTAGCGATCGATTTGGCCGCCTCGCTGCGATCGCCAAGCTGGACCCACCTGACTCACCATTCCCAAGCTGGCAAATTGACTGGCATTGCGATCGCGGGCTCGGTAGCCGACGGTGGACACAAGCTGTCCTAGCGCCAAAGTCTGCGGATCCCCTAATACAGCAATTGGTAAGTCCACCGCTTCTGAAAGAGAGAACAGCGCAATATCAGTAGTCGGGTCGGTGCCTAGTAGCTCTGTGTCGATGGTTTGACCATCGGACAGTCTTACTTTAGCGCTAGCGTCTGGGCGGACCTCTGGGCCTAAAGCTTCACAAGACGTGACAATGATACCCTGCTTCCAGTGAATGCCGGTGGCCGCAGAACGCTGAGTGCGAATAGATACGATAGACCGACTAGTGCGAGCAATCATCTCCGAGAGATCTTGAGATAGGGTTTCTAGGGCAGTGTTCATGACTTGTCTAACCGTGGGCGTACGGCAATAATTGTGTCGCGCATAAAGCCAGTCAGCATCGTCAGTTTGAGTAGGCCGTATCCTACTCGAATGTCTAGGGTCTGCTTTAGAGGTGCCGATACCGAAGGGCTACAACGCTGCTGTTCACTCAGCTACCTTATCTTCGAAAGAGAGCAGTAGTTTTCGCAGCAGCTTGGACAAATCTTCTTTCTCTGTCTGGCTTAATACGTCTAGTATCCTATGTTCGTTGGCAACATGGGCGGTGACGGCTGCTTCGATCAGTTCAAAGCCTTTGTCGGTGAGATGGATGAGAGTGCCTCTGCGATCATGCTGATCAGGAATCCTTTCTACTAGTCCTGAATTTTCTAGCCGGTCAATCCGGTTCGTCATCGTGCCCGAAGACACCATCATCGATTTGAACAGCTCGGTCGGTGAAAGCTGATAGGGCGCACCCGAGCGGCGCAGCGTTGCTAGCACATCAAACTCCCCCGGCTGAAGGCCGAATTCTGAAAAGGTGTCACCAATGGCCCTGCGTAGATGGCTAGCAAGTCTCGTAGTTCTGCCAATCAGACCCATGGGCGATACGTCTAGGTCGGGGCGCTCTTTTGCCCACTGAGCCAGAATTTTGTCTACAGGGTCTTTGTCACTCAGATTGCTATCAGCGGAGCCTGAAACCATTGGGGCTAAATACTTGAAACTAGATGAAAGCAATCTTAGCACCTGGCAATCAAACTATCTTATGAGAAAGTATTTCACAGAAAAGTATCTTAGCGTCGAGATATATATGATAGTATTTCATCATTAAGTATCTTAGTGCCGAGACAGTTATGCTTTCTACTCGTCTATCAAATATCTTGCTGACAGCGCTAGCGCCGATATCATGGGGAACAACTTACGTGGTCGCTACTGAGTTCCTGCCTCCAGGACATCCGTTGTTAGTGGCGGCGATGCGATCGCTCCCCATCGGTCTTTTACTTACCATCGGCTTGCGCAAACTGCCCAAGGGCATTTGGTGGTGGCGCATGCTAATTTTAGGCGGCTTGAATATTGGTGTGTTTCAGGCGCTGCTATTCGTGGCGGCCTACCGTCTACCGGGCGGTGTGGCTGCGACTACAGGCGCAATTCAGCCGCTGCTAGTGGGTTTGTTTGCCTGGGCGATATTGAACCAAAAGCCGTCGAAGCTTTCTGTAGTGGCTGCGATCGCAGGTTTCGTTGGCGTTGGCCTACTCGTGCTAGGTCCTAGCGCGCAGCTCGACACTATTGGGGTAATTGCCGCTCTGTCAGGTGCTGGGGCAATGGGGCTAGGCACCGTGCTAGTAAAGCGCTGGCATCCGCCTGTTTCTCTAATGGTTTTTACTGCATGGCAGCTCGCGATTGGTGGGCTGATGCTGCTACCAGTTGCCCTAATCACTGAAGGGCCATTTACTGAAATCACTAGAACAAACCTATGGGGGTTTATCTACCTAGGATTAATCGGTACTGCGCTGGCCTATGCTCTCTGGTTTCGGGGTATTGACAAGCTACAGCCAACAGCCGCTTCTTACCTTGGCTTACTCAGTCCTGTCGTAGCAACGCTCATTGGTTATGTCTTTTTACAAGAAACCTTTTCAACAGTGCAAATAGTTGGCGTAGCGATTGTGCTAGTCAGCGTAGTCATCGGCCAAGAGAGTCAGTCGAAGCACAGATCCAAGCGGCAAACAGCATCTCGAAAACTTTAATGCACATAAAAAAAGGAATTAACAACGATGACTCAATCAATTCAACGAATTAATCCCGCAGAATTAGGTGACCCTTCTGGATACGGATTCACCAATATAGTGATTGTACCTTCTGGTAAGACGATGATATTTCTGTCTGGGCAAGGCGGTAGAGATGAACGGGGAAGAATGGACGACTTTGAAACGCAGCTTAAGCAAGCTTTTGTCAACTTGAGAAAAGGGCTAGCAGCAGCAGGCGCAGTTCCAACAGATGTGGTCAAGATTACGGTGCTCTCTGTTGAACACGATGCCGAAAAGCAACAGCTAATTTCCACCGAGCGTAATGCGATGTGGCCAGATCAGTTAATCAAGCCTGCGAGTACTCTAATTCCAGTTCCTAGACTAGCTAGCGACGACATGCTATTCGAGATTGATGCAATAGCAGCTTTGTACATGAGTTTTTGTACATAAGAGGAGCTGTGGCGTTGCAGTCCTATATTATCGTTACTTACCTCCGGATTGTTGAAAGGCATAGCAATGCTAGCGCCTCTAGGTCTGTCGTGTCGAGTTAGGATGATGGAACTCAAATTTGGTATCACTGCTACCAGATATAATTTTGGGAGTTAAACCTTCGATCGAATGATGATCTAAGTCTCTATACTTTGATAAGCTGCTCACTGCTTGCCCATATCTAAGAAACTTTAATGAGTAAACTTGCGATTACACCAGACCAGATTATCGAAACGCTTAACTGGCGCTATGCTACAAAAAAGTTCGATCCAGATAAGAAGATTCCAGATGACGTTTGGTATGCGCTAGAGCAAAGCTTGGTGCTAGCACCCTCTTCTTTTGGTATGCAGCCTTGGAAGTTTTTTGTCCTTCGCAACCCTGAATTGCGCCAGCAGCTGGTTGAAAGTTCGTTCAATCAACCCCAGGTAGCTGACGCTTCTCATTTAGTGATTCTAGCGATTAAAAAGGGCATTGGTCCTAACGACGTGCCCGATCTTATCGATCGGATGGTGGAAGTTCGCGATGTGTCAAGAGAAGAGCTAGAAGGGTACGCGAATATGATCAAAGGCTACTTCAATGAGCCGCCTTTTCCGCTGGAGCCCAATAAGTGGTCAGCTAAGCAGGTCTATCTAGCCCTAGGATTTTTCCTGTACAGCGCAGCTTTGCTAGGTATTGATACCTGCGCGATGGAAGGTTTTGTCCCAGCGAAGTATGACGAAAAACTAGGTCTAGCAGCCAAGGGATATTCTGCGGTTGTATTGTGCACTGCTGGTTATCGCGCCGCTGAGGATAAAGCTGCTGATATGGCTAAGGTTCGCTACGAGACAAACAAGGTCGTAGAGTACATAGATTAGCGACTATCTAGTGCTAACCAACCACCTAATACTAGCTGTGGGTGCTGTCCATTTCATCGGCGCTGTAGGTCTGCGATCGCCCATTTCCATTTTCTATTCGAGCATTGTCGCTGTATTTCTCTTGATCGAAGTGGTAAACCGTGCGAATTGGGTAGGGAATGTTGATATCTGCCTGATCGCAGGCTTGCTTTAGCGCCAGTATCATCTGCGTTTTTAATCGGCGAACAGATGCCTGGTCAGACCGGGTCCAGTAGCGCACCACCATATCAATTGAGCTATCGCCAAATCCGACGATGTCCACCTCAGTGGCAGGATTCGATGCGACTTCTTCAATGCTCCTAGCCGCCTCCATCAATGTTCTAACAGCGTGGGGCAATGGCGTATTGTAGTCTACACCAATAGCCAGGTCAGTCCGTCGCTTGGGTTTGCCAGTCATCACCTGGACCGGGCTAGTAAAGACAATAGAATTGGGTACGACTACCAGCTCGCCTTGATAGGTGCGAATCTGGGTAGAGCGCAGCGCGATTTCTTCGACCGTCCCCTCGTAGCTGTCAACTATAATCTGGTCTCCTAGAGAGAAAGGCTCTTGCAGTAGCAGCAAGATACCAGAGAGAAAGTTTTTGAAAATGTCTTGAAACGCAAAACCAATGGCCACAGAACCTAGACCTAGCAGGCCGATCAGATCGCCTGGCGCTAGATCGGGAAAGGCAAAAACGCAGGCGAGTAAGACACCTGCAACCAAAGCGGCCGCGTAGCTTGTCTGTACTAGCAAAGACTGTAGCGACAGACTGTTGAGGGTTCTAGTAGCGACCTTCCGGGTTCCTCTACGGACTAGCTGAGCAACCGTACGAGTAAACAGCAATATAATCAAGGCAAAGACAATTCCCGGTAGGATACCGACGCCACTCGAGACTAGTTCTATAATCTTGTCTTTGACAGCTTGGCCTAATTCGCTGATGGCACTTGCTTGGTCCATACCTACACTCAAAACTCAAATGGCTAACAACAGTTCATGGCACTGAAAAGCTCACCATAGAGAGGGCATAGTTTAGCCCGCTATGATGAGCAATTTAAAGATAGGCTACCCTCAATGCTAGCGATTAGGCAAGCTTGATTTTGAGCCAAATCTTTGTGCATGTGTCCGAATCTTGTGTTCGAATTACTACACAAAGAACGTGATTACCACTTGCGATCGCCATCTTCATCCACGCGCGCCTGCCTGATCACATCGGAGATTTCCTCCGCGTCCTTGACATGGTGCAGCGCTTCTTCTTTTCCCTCTTCGCCTTCTACAGTAAAGTAGGTCGGCACTTCGATGGGGTTACCAGTCGCATCCTGATAGGCTACGGCGGTCTTCTCACCTTTCTCTTCTACAGAGGTGCTAGGAGGCGCTTCTCTATCGCCGGGGTTGATATTGTCCGTCCCAGGCTCGTTCGGCTCTCTCGGGTCGTGGCCGCTTGGGTTGTTGTCGGTGGTTGCCATAATTTATGCTTCCTCCCATAGTGTACGAACTTCGCCAGGCATGAACTCTGCGATCTCAGCTACACGCTCACTAGAGAGTTCTTCCTTTGTAGCGCCAAAAACTGCTTTGACTACGGTATGCGGACCAGTTGTCTTTGGCAGTCCGCCCTCTTTTTCGATTCTAAAGAAGAAGGTCTCATCACTGAACTTCAGCTTGGGCCTGATTTGGCTAAGAAAGCGAACTAGCGGATTAGAGTCTTTCCACAAGTCGGCGACCTCTTCTTGCGCTGCTTTTTTATCAGTGTCTACTGCAGACGTGTGCAGCTCGCTAGCAACGCTACTGGCTGCTTCTGTTGTCATTAGGTCTCGCATGGTGCGAAAGACAATCTCTGTGAGGTCTCTAGCGTCATAAATGTCAGAAATGTGACCTTTGAGCATAACTTTCTTCAAAAAGTCCATATCTTTTGTAGCAATTGGCGTGCTAGGCCCTGTTCTCAGCTCCTCAGGCGGGTTCTCGCTCATCTCTTCGAACAAGCTTCTCCCCTTCGGCGTCAGTTCGACCGCCTGCACTTCGACGTTATTTGGCAGCGGGTTAGGACCAGAGTCAGCGTAGGCATCTCCAGAGAAATCTGCGTTGATGTACCCCTTCTGATTCATATAGTCGAGGTGTGCAATAATCTCGGCCCGATCGGTATTGCGTCCAACAAAGTCTGCCTCTGTCAGACTCAAAGAAAGCGGCTCAGATGACTCTGGGCGATCGCTCATCTTCTTAAGCAGGATATATGCAAGATCCTCTTTTAACTCTATTGTCATAAAAAGTGCTCCATTAGTTCTTCTGAACAATCCCCCACATAAAGTTCGTAAGGGGAACAGCCACAGATACGGATACCTGTAGAAGTGAGATTTGTAAATTCAATCTATGTCAATAGTAAGATGGAGCGCACAAACAGCTAGTCAATCAATAGATGGATAAAGCTAGTGCCTGCCCCTGCCTTCTGACATATATTCTATTACTTCCTTAGCTTTGGAATGGCTTCTGGGTTTCGGACCGCAGGCGCATTCGACAAGACAGCGATGATTCCTATTCTACCCGTTTCAATAGCCGCATCACTAAGCAAATCCAAGATGGTGACACCTAATATGCTTTCAATCAAAGTCTTGAGCTGAGGCTGCATCGCTACGTTTAGATCATCGCGGACCTTTTCGGCTAAGTCTGTTTGCCCACCCTCTACAAGCAGCTTTTCTGGCTGTGTAACCGAGTCTTCTAAGACAACAACAAGCTTACTGTCAAACAGCTGACACGACACTTTGCTAGGTTGATGGCCAAGGTGCTTTTTATAGAGCGCTTGTATCTTTTGTGAAAGTTCTCTTTCAGTCTGTCCAACAGTTCGCTGTCCAGTTGTTTCCATTTCGACTGTCCTTTGTCTTGATATTTGATAAATCACCGTCTGATAGACTAGCACCGCGTGATAGAAAGTGTGGTAAAAACTGCGCAAAAATAAATAAGACGGGCTAGCAGCCACACACGTACGAATGGGCTGTGCATATTTGGGCCGTAGGGATAACAGGCACGAAAAACGGTGTCTGCCCGTGCTTGCATGACTATTTTGTTTGCATGGCTACTTTGTTTGCATGACTACTTTCAGACGAAGAGAAATGCTATGCGTGGCCGTAGGGCATATCCCTGTTCGACCTCGTCAACTTTACCCAAAGGCGCGCTTGCGCAGGCACTGCAAGAGATAGAGATGCACTCTCAGCATCATATCTATAAAGGGAGAGATTCAGTAGCATTGTATCAAATAGCACCCAGACAGGCGTAGATTAATTATTTTTTGTCTGGTTGATTCTGTCTCTAGATATGTCTGAATCTTCCGTATGGTGGATAGGTTTAGATTTGACAAAGCGATTGTATAGGAAGGTACTAAACGCCTCATATGGAGATGCAGAAATGGTTGTTCTCAATCAACGCTTGAGCATGCTTAAGCGGTGGGTTTCTCGAATTGTCTGTCTGACGCTGGCTACTGTGGTGTTCTTTGGCGCCTCGGTCTCTGCGGCATCCGCAGTGGGTTCGCAGGCAGCGGCGGATGTTGTCAATGAGCGGGCAGCAGCAGAGCTAGATAGAGTGGCGGGTGCTGGTACCAGCGATCAGGTAGGAGGCGCTGTCGATAGCACAGTAGGCAAAGCGAAGCGAGGAATTGGTCAGCTAAAGGACACCGTAGATGCTGATAGCGCCACTGATAAGCTGGGTGGCGCTGCTGACCAGCTGAAGGGTGAGGTGAAGCGCAACGTGGGCAAAGCCAAAGGCACTGTGGCCGATGCAGCTGACGATGCCGAAGATGCCGCAGGTGGCGTAGTCGAATCTATCAAGGACTTTTTTGACTAAGGTTTCTTATAGATTTCTGACACGCGGCAATTGCTATAAGAGCAACTGCTCCATGGCGGCATGGTTACTCCGCATAGTTGCTCCATAGCGGCATAATGGCGGCGGCATAATGGCTGCATGGTAACCAGGCCAGGTGGGGCGAACGTCTACAGCGTCAATTATTTGCTGTTGACAGTGCTGCTTGGCCACTTAGTTTTTTATATTCCCAGGAGGAATTTTCCGTGAAAAAATCAATAAAAGAGTCTGTGAGAAAGCCGATTGACTACCTTAGGTCTGCGTTCTGTGGCCTGCGTCCATTCGCGATCACCTTCGTTTGTGCCCTGTTCCTTTTCACCAGCGCCGCGCCTGCATTTGCCTTTGGCAATAGCAGCTCTAGTCCGGCAAAAGGCGTAGAAGAACTAAACGGTGTGCAAAAAGAGTCCGAGAAAACAATCTCCGGCAAGCTCTCTAGCAACAACGACGGCAAAAGCGTGATGAAAAACTCTGCCGAAGGGCTCAACGGCGTCCAGGGTAGAGCTGACAAAGAAGATATGTACAGCCCTGATGATTCAAGTGCTACTTCTGTCGAGGAGAATATCAAAGAAGCTTTAGAAGAAATTACGCCTTGATTTCGTTCTCTTGATTTCGTTCATTTGCTGCGGCTGACATTTTATAGCAGTGCGGTAGTAAAAGCTGACTAGACTTAGGCTGTTAAACTAAGCAACATAAAGCCAGCTGGGATTGTTCTCCGGCTGGCTTTATATTGTCGATGTCTGTATTCAATGAGATTCTTTAAGGAAAGCAGTGGGAAATAATATTTCACTTTCGGCAGCGACAGAAAAGCTACAGGGTATGGTACAGGGTGCGATCGCCCTGCTCCCAAACATTGTTATTGGAATTGCGATCTTCATCCTCTTTTGGATTCTAGGTAGGATTGTACGCTCTTTTGTGCGTAGACAAACCAGACACAGGGACACTCGCAATGTCGGTCTAGTCTTTGGCCGACTGATTCAAGGCGCACTGGTTATCTTGGGATTTCTAATCGCTGCGACGGTTGTATTTCCTAGCTTCAATCCCGCGGATGCGTTAGCTACGTTAGGAATTGGCGGTGTCGCCATTGGTTTTGCCTTCAAGGATATTCTGCAAAACTTCTTGGCAGGTATTCTGATTCTGCTAACAGAACCGTTCAAATTAGAAGATCAAATTATCTTCAATGATTACGAGGGCACAGTAGAACATATTCAGACGAGAGCTACCACTATTCGTACCTACGATGGTCGCCGAGTCGTCATTCCCAATGCAGAACTCTTCACCAATGCGGTCATTGTCAATACTGCCTATGACCGCAGACGGCTAGAGTACGACATTGGCATCGGCTACGGCGATGATATTGCTCAGGCTAAGAAAATCATTCTAAACACACTAAATAGCCGCGACGAGGTAGTCAAAGACCCAGCCCCCGAAGCACTGGTTGTAGAACTCGCCGATAGCACGATCAATATCCGCGCACGCTGGTGGATCGAACCGCCTAGGCAGGCAGATATGGTAGCCTCAAGAGACTGGGTGATAGAAAATGTCTGTAATGAACTGGTTGCTGCCGGAATTGATTTGCCCTTTCCCACTCAGCAAGTCCTGTTCCACGACCAAACAGAAGAGACCGATGGCAACCGAGCCAAACAAAGAGAAGGCTGGCCAGTGCAGCCAAAGGGAGATTCACCTAGAGCGCTCAATCTCTCGCGGTCTGTGCTGACGATGGTCAAAAAGCAGCGTGAACAAAACGGAACGGCTAACTAGCAGGTGCAAACATTAGAGATGAGCAACGGTAGCGAAGGCTTGGTGGCAAACGATGGGCGCTTAGCGAAGCCGCCCTGGTCACTATGATTCAAAAAGCCGATCAGTTTAGGAATTGGTTAATTGACAAACGCTTCTTTCGCGTCGGTTGGTTTACTAAAGGCACACATACCACTTCAGAAGTAGAAGAATCACTGACTAACCTACCTGAGGAGATTTCAAAGCAGCTCGAAGCAGCGGTGAACAACCTGACGGCGAACTCTCATGAAACGCAGGCTGTGCTAGAGCCGCTAGAAGATGCGATCGCCCAGTGGATAGAAAATCCTAATGGTGCCAATAACTCTATCGTCATCCTCGCCCAGCCAGTCTCGCCAGTCTCTTTGATTTTAGGAGAAAGTCTATCCCAGCTAAAAATAAAAGAAAAGCGTCAGCTTGACATCAAACTAATCGACTGGGTAGAACGCCCTCCTCACAGCAACAGCATCCGAGGAAAACTAGAAGACCAGTTAGACATTGCCGAGCTAGATCGTTCCCAAGAAGAACAATACAGTGCAGAGCAAATCACCATTGTGCCCAACCTATGCTGGTGCTTCTTGCGAAGCGCACAGGGATTGAACGGCATTGACTACATACAAGATTCGGTGATGAACAACAACGCTCAGTTTGTTGTTTTGGGCTGTGGTCAAATCGGCTGGGAATACCTGAAGTCCACGCTCAAGTTCCATGCCTACTGCGACCAGGTAGTTCATCTGCCAGAGCTAACAGGAAAGCAGCTACAGGAGTGGATAGAGCCTATCCTCAGCCAGTTTGACGTTCAGTTTAGCGACGCAGCCCTGCACAAACGAATAGGCGATCCAAATCAGCTTGAAGATATTCATCTTTCTATTGAAAAGCCGTTCGAAACTATTTCTGAAATTACCCAGGAAGCAACCGCAACCGCAAAATCTTCGCTGCGCTCTGTCAAAGAGGCTTTGGAGGGCGGCTATGACGATAGCAATGATGAAACCAGCCCCAAACGTGAATATTTTGACCGCTTGGCCGATATCTCTGATGGCGTTAGCATAGTCGCTCTCCAGCTATTCATCAGGTCTTTATGCTACCGAAAGGTGATTGATCCTACCCAGAAAGATATGAGAGAAACTGATGAAGCAAGTAACAATCAAATAGTAGCTCGTCTGCCGAAGCTGCCACCTCTACCAGATCTTAGTCAGAATGACCTGTATTTGCTGTATTCGCTGATGCTACATGGCGATCTTACTATTCGCTCTTTGGCAGAAAGTCTAGGAGATTCAACGCAGGTAGTCAATAATCAGGTGCAGATGCTTCGCAATGAGGGCATCATCGAGCAAAAAAACGGTGTTATCAAAGCCAACCCGATTCACTATCCAAGACTTAGAAAAGAGCTGGCGAACAACAACTTCATCGTTGAGGTCTCGTGAACCAGTTTGTATAGCTCAGCCTAGACTAGCCGATAAAAGTGAGCCATGAGATGAATGCCCTATCTATGAGATTGCCCGCAAGACCGTCTGGATGGATGCTGATAGCGCAGTCGGCACAAGATTCCGCTAAAGAAGCCGCCAGCGAAACCGCTGATCAAACCAGAGAACTGCTGGGTAAAATCACCGGGACCAAGATTCTACAGGCGCTGCTGCCTATTGTTATCTGCTATTTGACTATCAAGGGTGTGGATGCGCTGGTGATTTGGCTGTCCGAGAAGGTCGCTAGGCACAATCGACTGCGCATCAAGCAGTTTCAGCCGTTTGTGCGAACAACGGTGCTGACTATCACGATTATCTTGCTGATGAATCTGTTTTTGAACTTGTCTAGAGAGAACGTGCTGGCAGTGACAGGAACGGTGGCAGTAGCGCTGGGTTTTGCTTTCAAGGACTACGCTAGCTCAATTATTGCGGGGATTGTAGGACTTTTTGAAGCGCCGTATCGAGTGGGAGACCGGGTGGCGATCGCAGATGAATACGGCGAAGTCGTTAGCTACGGTCTCAGGGGCATTCGGTTGCAAACCCCTTCCGACAACATTGTCACCGTGCCCCACAACCACATCTGGACCAATGTCGTTTCTAATGCCAACATGGGTGAGCTAGAGGCTCAGGTAGTCACAGAATTCTATCTATCTCACGAGGTCAACCCGGAACAAGTAGAAAATATTCTGTATCGGATTGCCTACACCAGCAAATACACCCACCTAAAGCTACCAATCGTAGTAGTGATGTCCGAGCATAGCTGGGGCAGTCTGTACAAACTACGCTCCTATCCGCTAGTAGTCAGCCATAATGAATTAGACAGGTAAGATAGGAGCAAGAAAGCTGTCTATCTTCCTGCTCCTATGCCAGATAAATACATCGTAACACTGACAGAAGAAGAACGGGCTGAGTTGTCTCAGCTCACGAG